>NZ_JACEGK010000722.1:0-2989 GCF_056859195.1 Streptomyces sp. NH27 | reverse complement strand
GTGCTGCGATGCGGCGGGTGCGGGCGCAGGTGCGGGCGTGGCCCCGGGCCCGGCGTGCTTTGGCGAAGTGGGCTCGGCGCGAGGGGGGTTGCCAGGTCAGCTGTCGTCGACGCCCGTGCTCGCCGTGCCGTTCGTGCCGTCCGCGGTCGCGTCCCCGGTGCCCGGCCCCGTACCCGGCTCGGCGCCTGACCGCAGGGTGAGCAGCGTGATCTCGCTCGCCGCGAAGACCCGGAAGGGCGGCCCCCAGAAACCGGTGCCCCGGCTGGTGTAGAGCTGCGTCCGCTCGCCGTGCCGGCTCAGACCGTGCACCACCGGCTGGTCGATCCGGACGAGGAAGTTGAACGGCCAGATCTGGCCGCCGTGGGTGTGTCCGGAGACTTGCAGGTCGATGCCGGCGGCAGCGGCCTGCCGGACGTACTTGGGCTGGTGGGCGACGAGCAGGACCGGCCGGTCCGGGTCCGCCCCCGTCAGCGCGCCGGCCAGGTTCGCGCGGTGCCCGGCCAGGCCGGAGGACTCCGCGGTCACGTCGTCCACGCCCGCGAGGACGAGCAGGTCCCCGCCGCGCTCCACCACGACATGGCGGTTGTGCAGCGGTTCCCAGCCCAGTTCCGCCATGCGGTCCAGCCAGCCCTGGGCCTCGCCGAAGTACTCGTGGTTCCCCGTGACGTAGACCTTCGCCAGCCGTGACCGGATCGTCCCGAGCGGCGCGGACTGCTCCCGGCGCTGGGCGGGGGTGCCGTCGGCGATGTCGCCGGCGTGCACCACGACGTCCGCGTCGAGCGCGTTGACCGACTCGGCTACCCGCGCCGACCAGCGGGCCCGGTCGATCGGCCCGTAGTGGGTGTCGGCCAGCACGACGACACGGGTCCCGTCCAGACCGCCGCCGAGCCGCGGCACGTGGACGTCCAGCCGTTTCACCCGGGGCACGCGCATGGCCTCGTAGTGTCCCCAGGCCAGCAGCACGGCGGAGATCGCGGCGACGGCCACGGCGATGATCCTGGCCCGGTCGGCGCCGCCGATGCCGAGTCCGATCAGCACGAGGTGCACCAGGCCGCCCAGCACCGACCAGGTGAACAGCACCCAGACCATCCCGAGGGTGCTGTCCGCGACGCGAGCCGCCCGGTCGGCCCGCCGCTGCCCGTGGCCCGCGGCCATCAGGAAGGGGAAGAGGACCAGCCAGCAGGCGAAGACGACCGTGCCGGCCACGAAGACCGGGAACGGCCAGTCGACGCCGGCGGCGAACAACGTCCACCAGGGCAGGAAGAACAGCATCGCGAGGACGAGGAAGACCACGGTCCCGCCCAGCCGCCGGCGCAGGGACCGCCGCGGATTCGCATTCCCCGCCGCGTCGCCCGCACCCTCCGCTGTTCCACCCGCACCCGCCGCCGCCCCGCCCGCGGCCGTGGCCTCGGGTCCGGCGACGGCCATGACGCTCTCCGACTCCCCACCGGCCGGCCGAAGACCAGACTCCGACCGGATGGATTCGCTGTCCGTCACCGCGCCGCCCCTCACATCCGCCGTCCCACCGTCAACTCCCATCATCCGGCACCCGGCGCCCCACGGGATCGTCCGCGCCCTGTTGCCTCAGCGCGCGGTGCGGCCGGACCCGGTCCGTATTGCCGGCGCTCGGCCGAACCTCGTACCGGCAAGGGAGGTTCGGCCCGGCAGGAGGGCGGGCGGGGCCTCGTCGTCGGCGGGAAGAAGTCCCGTGGAACGGGAAAGTTGGTCTAGTCCTCTTGACGCGGTGTGTTCGCGCGCGGTTTGGTACGTACCAACTCGGGCCCGAGATGCACGCTCCCCCCACCACTTCACGCTTCGAGGGGCTTCCATGCGCCTTGCGAAATGGGCGGCTTCCGCCTTCGCACTCACCGTCGCGACCGCCGGTGCGGTCATCGCACTGGCCCCCGCAGGCAACGCCGCGGCGACCAGCGCCTACTCCGTGGCTCCCTACGTCGACATGTCGAACAGCCAGGAAGGCATGCTCGACACCGCCATCACCGGACATGGCCTCAAGTCCTACACCGCGGCCTTCGTGCTCGGCAGCGGCTGCAACCAGATCTGGGGCGACACCCTTCCCATCGGCGCCGACTCCTTCACCGACCCGCTGATCGCCAGAGCGAAGTCCGAGGGCGCCTCCGTCATCATCTCCTCCCGCGGCGCGAGCGGACTGCCGCTCGCCTGGACCTGCACCACGCAGAGCTCGATCGACGCCGGGTACCAGGCCGTCATCAACGACTACGGCGTCACCCAGCTGGATTTCGACATCGAAGGTGCCGCGATCGCGGACACGGGCGCCGCGGCGCGGCAGATGCAGGCGATGAAGGATCTGAAGGCGTCCAACCCCGGCCTCCAGTTCTCCGTGACCCTGCCGGTCCTGACCAGCGGGTTGACCAGTGACGGCGTGAACATCCTCAAGGCCGCCAAGGACGCGGGCATCAAGATCGACGTGGTCAACATCATGACTATGGACTTCTACGCGGGCGCCGGCACCGAGATGGGCCAGGGCTCGGTCTCGGCCGCCCAGGCCACGCTCGCGCAGATGCAGTCCGTCGATTCCGGCTACACCTACGCCAACCTCGGGATCACCCCGATGATCGGCAAGAACGACGACGGTTCCACGTTCACCCTGGCGGACGCCCAGACCGTGGAGAGCTTCGCGGCGCAACAGGGCGTCGGGCGGCTGGCGTTCTGGTCGGCCAACCGCGACCAGCCGTGCAGCGGCAGCGCCAACTCGCTGCCCACGTGCAGCGAGATCAGCCAGAACAGCCTCGCGTTCACCGACACGTTCATGCAGTACGCGGGCGGCTCGGGCGGGACGACGACCGGCGGGACCACGACCGGAGGCGGCACCACGGGCGGGACCACGACCGGCGGCACCAGCGGAGGCACGAGCTGCACCACCGCCTCCTGGAGCTCCTCCCAGGTCTACAACGGTGGCGACGCGGTCTCGTGGGCGGACCACAACTGGCAGGCGACGTGGGGGACGCAG
>NZ_JACEGK010000721.1:0-3004 GCF_056859195.1 Streptomyces sp. NH27 | reverse complement strand
ATGCAGTCCTACACGATCGGGCAGGCGGCACGGCTGCTGGGCGTCAGCCCGGACACCGCGCGCCGCTGGGCCGACGCGGGCCGGGTCACCACGCACCGCGACGACGCCGGCCGCCGGCTCATCGACGGCCGCGACCTCGCCGCGTTCTCCGTCGAACTGGCCCAGAACCCCGACACGGAGTCGGACACCTCGCACACGTCGGTCCGCAACGCGTTCCCGGGCATCGTCACGGCCGTCAAGCTCGGCGACGTGGCCGCGCAGGTCGAGATCCAGGCGGGCCCGCACCGGCTGGTCTCCCTGGTCACGCGCGAGGCGGTGGAGGAGTTGGGGCTGGAGGTCGGCGCGGAGGCGGTGGCCCGGGTGAAGTCGACAAACGTCCATATCGATCGGCCGTAGGAAACCGATCGGCTGTAGGGACTTCGGGGCCGCGGGCAGGGAGCCGAACGTCGCGGACCGCGGTCTGAGAGCCGGGCGGCAAGGGCCGGTGGGGGCAGCGGGTGTGGCGGGGCTCAGGCCACTCCGCGGTCCGGTACGGCGCGGATCAGCACGAGCGACCCGTCCAGGTACGGGCGGCGGCGCAGCTTCCCGTGCTTCGCGTCCCACGCACCCGACCCGATCGCCGCGCGCAGATCGTCGGTGTACCGCTCGCACACGTCCGGCGGCACGAAGCTCCAGGCCGAGCACGCCTGCCGGGCGCCGGGGTCGAGCAGGCGCTCCGGGCGGGCGTAGTACGCCTCGTTGAAACCGTCGGTGCAGTCGGCCGGGATCGGCACCGAGGTCACCGTGCAACTCCCGCCCAGCGCGGCCGTGATGGCCTCGACCGCCGGGTAGCGGCGCGCCTCGGTGTCCAGCACCAGCGGTGCGTACGCGTGGAGCCAGAAGTCCCGTACCAGCGCGGGGTCGCAGGTGACGACGACGACCGGGCCGCGCGCCACCCGCCGCATCTCGCGCAGCCCGGCGGCGGTGTCGCTCCACTGGTGCACGCTGAACGTCGTCATCGCGGCGTCGAACTGGTCGTCGGAGAAGGGCAGTTGCTCCGCGGTGCCGGCGACCGCGGGCGCCAGGTGCGCGGGCCGCTGGGCGCGCATCGCCGCCGAGGGCTCCACCGCGACGACCTCCGCGCCGGCCGGCTCGTACGACCCCGCGCCGGCGCCGACGTTGACCACGGTGCGCGCACCGCCCAACGCGTCCGCCACCACGCGCGCGATCCGCGGATCGGGCTGCCGGTACGCGCTGTAGCCGCTACCGATCACCCCGTAGTCCGCGTCGCCCGCGCTCCCGTCCGCCACATCACCCAGCACGTCTCCCATGACCCCGAACCTATCCGCCCGCACCGCACTTGGACGAGATCACCCTCCGGCCCGGGCGGGCACGCGGTGCGCGCGGCCGCCTCCGGTTTCCGTCGTCATCGTCATCACCGGCGCCACCGCCCTCGCCACCGGGGCGCCCGGAAATGGCCGGTTCTGCCCCGTCAAACCCGCCGCCGGGCGGCTCATCCGCCCCCGCACCGGCGCCACACCGTCGGCTTCGGGACAGATTCCGCTCAGAGCCCGAGACACCCTTCCGCCCGCACGGAGCGTGAACTAACGTGACGTTTGGGTTAGTTGCCCCAAGCATCTAGTGGTATGGACAACCAACCCGCGCGCCACAGCAGTTGAACCATGCACCAAACATCTCACCCTCACCCCCGGAGGAGAGAGCCCGCCATGGCCGCAGCAGGACCGCACCCCGTCCCTCGCACCAGCCCGCCCACGAGCACGCACCCGAAGCCGGCGACGGGCCCGGGCCCCGACACCGGCGCCCACACCGCGCTCCCCGACCCCTTCGCCGCCCCCGCGCCGCACGGGGCCTGCCCCTTCGACCCGCCGCCCGCCTACCAGCAGGCCCGGCGCGAGCGCCCAGTCGCCCGTACCACGCTGTGGGACGGCTCGTCCTGCTGGATGATCACCCGCCACGAGGACGTCCGCCGCACGCTGCGCGACGACCGCTTCAGCGCCGAGGCCCACCGGCCCGGATTCCCGTTCCAGAACCCCGGCCGCAGGGCGCTCGCCACCGGCCGGCCGACCTTCATCCGGATGGACGACCCCGACCACGCGCGGCTGCGCCGGATGCTCACCGCGGACTTCATGATCCGCAAGGTCGAGTCGCTACGGCCGCAGGTCCAGGAACTGGCCGACGAGTTGCTGGACTCGATGACCAAGGGCCGCCACGAGGCCGACTTCGTCGCCGACTTCGCGCTGCCGCTGCCGTCGGTGGTGATCTGCCTGCTGCTCGGCGTGCCGTACTCCGAGCACGCCTTCTTCCAGCGGTGCAGCAGCACCATGCTCCGCGCCGATGCCACCGAGGCCGAGGTGAACGCCGCACAGGACGAACTGCTCGACTACCTAGCCGAGTTGACCCACACCAAGCGGCACTCCCCCGACGACGGCATCCTCAGCCGGCTCGCCGAGCAGGGCGAACTGTCCGACGACGAGATCGCCCGGATGGGGCGGCTGCTGCTGGTCGCCGGTCACGAGACGACCGCGAACATGACCTCGCTGTCCACCCTCGCCATGCTGCGCAACCCGCGCGAACTCGAACGGATGCGCGCCGCCGGACCCGACGAAGTCAAGTCAGCCGTCGAGGAGTTGCTGCGCTACCTGACCGTCATCCAGGGCGGGGTGACACGGGTCGCCACCGAGGACGTCGCCATCGGGGACACCGTGATCCGCGCCGGCGAGGGCGTGTTGTGCATGATCAGTGCCGCCAACCGCGACGAGGACGTCTTCGCCGACGCCGACCGGCTCGACCTCGCCCGCCCCGGCAGCCGCCGCCACATCGCCTTCGGGTTCGGCGTGCACCAGTGCCTCGGCCAGCCGCTGGCGCGGCTCGAACTCCAGGTCGCACTGCCCACCGTGCTGCGCCGGCTGCCCGGCCTGCGGCTGGCGATCCCCTTCGAGGACGTCCGCTTCCGCCACGACATGCTCGTCTACGGCGTGCACTCCCTCCCCGTGGCGTGGTGACC
>NZ_JACEGK010000720.1:0-3015 GCF_056859195.1 Streptomyces sp. NH27 | reverse complement strand
TGCCGAGGCTGAAGAAGATGATCGCCGGGATCAGGTAGACGAACGCCGGCAGCGTCTGCATGACGTCCAGCACCGGCCGGATCAGCACGCTCGTCGTGCGGCGCCGTGCGGCCCAGATGCCCAGGGGCACCGCGAGCGCCAGCGCGATCACCGCCGAGACGACCACCAGGGACAGCGACTGCATCGCCTCGTCCCACTGGGCGACGGAGTCGATGAGCGCGAAGCCCACGAAGGCCAGCACGCCCGCGGTCAGGCCGCGCATCCACAGTGCGAGCACCGCGAGGATCGCCGCCATCAGCAGCGGCGACGGGCCGCCGAGGACCCACTCGACGCCGTTGTACATGCCGTTGACGACGTGGCTGATGAAGTCGAAGAGCCAGGACAGGTGGTGGGTGAGCCAGTGGACGACGTCCTCGGCCCAGTTGCCGAAGTGGAGCCTAGGCACGGGTCGCCTCCTTGCCCTCGGCGTCGCCGCTACCGCCGCCGGCGCTGCCGCCTGGATCGCCCGGACCGCCTGGATCGCCGCCGCTCGGTGCGCCGCCGTCCTCCAGCGTGGGGAAGTCGGGCAGCCGGTGGCTGCCGGTGTCCTCCTGGCCCTCGCCGAGCGCGGCGAGCAGCGTCACCCGGGGGATGACGCCGGTCAGCCGGCCGTTGTCGTCGAGCACCGCGAGCGGCAGCTTCGACTGCGAGGCGGGGGTGAGCAGTTCGGACAGCGGCGCGTCCGCGTGCGTGGTGACGCAGTCGGTGTCCATCAGGTCGCGCATGGTGCCCTCGGCCTTGCGCAGCGCCTCGGTGACCCGCAGCTCGGTGACGGTGCCGACCAGCTTGCGGCCGCGCTCGACGACGAAGGCGGCGGACGCCTGGTCGGTGCGCAGCGCGCGCATGGCGGCGCGCGGGCCGTCGTTGGGGCTCACCATCACCCGCGGCTCCTCCATGATCGAGGCCGCGGTCAGTACCCGGGAGCGGTCGACGTCCTGCACGAAGCTGGCCACGTAGTCGTTGGCCGGGTCGGTGAGGATGTCCTCCGCGGTGCCGATCTGGACGATCCGGCCGTCGCGCATCACGGCGATCCGGTCGCCGAGCCGCATCGCCTCGTTGAGGTCGTGGGTGATGAAGACGATCGTCTTGTGCAGTCGCTGCTGGAGTTCCAGCAGCTGGTCCTGCATGTCGCGGCGGATCAGCGGGTCCAGCGCGGAGAACGACTCGTCCATCAGCAGCAGGTCGGCGTCGGTGGCGAGCGCGCGGGCCAGGCCGACCCGCTGCTGCATGCCGCCGGACAGCTCGTCCGGCCAGGACTTCTCCCAGCCGTCCAGGCCGACCATCGCCAGCGCCTCGGCCGCCTTCTCCTCGCGCTCCTGGGCCGGCCGGCCCTGGACCTCCAGGCCGTAGGCCGCGTTCTCCAGCACGCTGCGGTGCGGGAACAGCGCGAAGTGCTGGAAGACCATGCTGATCTTGCGGGAGCGCAGGTCGCGCAGGGCCTTCGTGGACAGGCCGGTGAGGTCCTGGCCGTCGAACAGCACCCTGCCCGAGGTGGGCTCCAGCAGACCGTTCAACATGCGCAGCAGCGTGGACTTGCCCGAGCCGGACAGGCCCATGACGACGAAGATCTCGCCCTGCTCCACTTCGAAGGAGGCGTCGATCACCGCCGCGGTCGTACCCTCCTCTCTCAGTTCCGCACGGCCGGCTCCCTCCTGAAGCCGGCGAATGCCTTCCTTCGGCTTGCGGCCGAAGACCTTGAATACGTGCTCGATGACGAGCTGTGACACGTTTGCCTTTCGGGGGCAGGGGACAGGACAGAACCGGAGGCCGTCGCGTACCGCAGCCGATGGGTTCACAACGAAGCTATCCGGCGGTGACCCGACTGTCCCGGCAGCGGCAACCGCCGCCAGGACATGGACCTCCGGGTTCGGGTCGCCGCCTACCCCGTGCCATACGCAGCGCAAACAAGATCGTGAAAGCCCGCCATGTTTGTCCTCTTGTGTATGGGTTTGGGGGGTCGTTTATCGTGACCGGATCGTGCCCCTTATGACATCGATCCGCAGGGTGTGAGCTGTTGACCCGATCTTGACTAAATGTTAAAGGTCCTGTGGCTTTTCTGTGAGTTGCTTCTCGAACCAGTGATGGGCGTAGGGCTCGTCATTGAAGGCGGCCACCTCCTGGAAACCGCAGGAGTGGTAGAGGCCGATCGCCGCGTCGAGGGTCTTGTTGGTGTCCAGCCGCAGGGTGCTGCGGCCATGGGCGACGGCCCGGGCTTCGAGTTCGGCGAGGAACCTGCGGCCGAGGCCGAGCCGGCGGGCGCGCGGTGCGACCCACATGCGCTTGATCTCGGCGGGGGTGGCAGCCGGCAGTTTCAGGCCGGCGCAGCCGACGGGCTCGCCGTACAGCCGGGCGACCAGGAAGACGCCGCGCGGCGGGCGCAGTTCGCCCGCGTCGGGCAGCAGGCTCGCCGCGGGGTCGAAGCCGCCCTCGAAGTGCTCGTTCAGCTCGGTGAAGTACGCCCGCAGGCAGTGCTCGGCGTCGGGATGCCCCGGGTCGAGGGCCTCCAGCGTGACGGTCGAGGCCGTCAGCAGCCGCTCGACGTCGGCCATCGCGGCGGTCAGCCGGGCCCGCTGCGCGGGGTTGAGCGGCGCCAGGAGGGACCCGGCCAGCTCGTCGCTGCGGTCGTCGAGTGCGGCGCGCTCCGCCCGGCCCGCGTTGGTGAGCCGCACGGTCCGTACGCGCCGGTCGCCGGGCGCGGGCTCCACCGTCACCAGGCCGTCGGCCTCCAGGGCGCGCAGCAGCCGGCTGACGTACCCGGAGTCGAGCCCGAGCCGGTCCCGCAGCCGCCGTACGTCCTGACCCTCCGCGCCGATCTGCCACAGCAGCCGGGCCTCGCCGATCGGCCGGCCGCGGCCGAGGTAGCGGTCGTGGAGCACTCCCACGCGTTCGGTGACGGTGCGGTTGAACCGCCGGACCTGGTCGATCTGCGCCCTATCCATTCTCTGACTCTAGTCAGAGAATGGATAGGGCCAGTGG
>NZ_JACEGK010000719.1:0-3017 GCF_056859195.1 Streptomyces sp. NH27 | reverse complement strand
CAGTAGACCTGTCGGGCGCCGCGGCCCCCGGCGCACAACGCGTGGTCGATCAGCGCGCTCGCCGCGTTCTCCTGCTCCGACATGTGCTCCTGGGTGTCGCCGCGCGCCTCGGACATGGAGACCACCGCGCTGCGCCGGCCGTTGTCGGTGACGCCGTTGAGGGTGATGCAACCGCCGTCCCCGCCCTCATGGCTCCAGTACGTTCCCCCGCAGCTCAGGGGGCGCTCGACCAGGCCGAGCCCGTACCGTCCGCCCGGCCACATCCATTGGAGGTCCGCGCCGACCGGGACGGTCCGCTTCATCTCGGCCAACTGCCCGCGCCGGTAGCAGCCGGCCCGCGAGCAGCGCACGGAAGAAGGTGTTCTCGTCCCGCGTGGTCGAGACGAACGCGAGGATCCTCGTGCTCCACCGGGACCTGATAGGTGACGTCCAATCGGGAACCGGGCCCGTAGAACTGGTAGGCCCGGGCGTGCGGCTCGGGCAGTGTCGGTGAGACGCCCGTCCACCGGGTCCGGTCGAGGCCGAGCGGGCGCAGGATGTGGTCCTCGATCTGCTGATGGGCGGGTTGACCGGTGACCTTCTGGATGATCATGCCGAGCAGGATGTAGTCGGTGTTGGAGTACTGCCAGCCCTCGCCGGGCGGGAAGTCCGGTGGGTGGGCCATGGCGCGCGCGACCAACTGCGCCGAGCTGTAGACGTCGTCGCGCTGCTGGTAGTACTCCTCCGGCGTGGTGTATCCGGGCAGGTCGTCGTGGATCCCGCTGGTGTGCTGGAGCAGTTGGCGGACGGTGATCCGGCTGCCGTCGTTGCCGTTGCCCTGCACCACTCCCGGCAGCCAGTGGTCCACCGTGTCGTCCAGGGAGAGCCTGCTCTCGGCCTCCAGTTGGAGGACCACGGTGGCGACCAGCGTCTTGGAGGTACTGGCCATACGGAAGTAGCCGTCGGAGGGAACCGGGCGGCCGGTGTGCAGATCGGCGGTGCCGCTGGTGGCGACCGACTGCCGACCGTCGGGTGCGACCACGCGGGCCTGCACACCGCTGATACCGAGGGCGTGGATCGCCTCGGTGTCCTGCCGTAACCGCCCGGCGAGGGAAGGACCGGCGGGCTGGGCGGAGGCGGTGGCAACCTCGGCGGCGAGCAGCGCGGCGACGCCGACTGCCACGGCGAGGTGCTTGCGCAGAGTCCAAGTCATGGCCGGACGCCACGTCCGCGCGCCGTCGGGGCACGATCCGGCAAGCCTCATGATCGCGCCGGGGGATATCCCCCCGGCGCGGCCGTCACGGGTCCGGCCAGAGGGCCGGGTAGGCGAACCGGGTCATCGCGACACAAGCCGCCGGGCAGCGGCCTACTCGAAGCGGGTGGGGTCGCCCGCGCCCTGGCGGATGATCTCGCTCGCGCCGCTGGAGAAGTCGACGACGGTGGTGGGCTCGGTGCCGCAGTCGCCCGAGTCGATCACGGCGTCGACGACGTGGTCGAGCCGCTCCTTGATCTCCCAGCCCTGGGTCATCGGCTCGGCCTCATCGGGCAACAACAGGGTGCTGGAGACCAGCGGCTCGCCGAGCTCGGCGAGGAGTGCCTGCGTGACGACGTGGTCGGGGATGCGCACGCCGACGGTCTTCTTCTTGGGGTGCAACAGCTGCCGCGGCACCTCCCGGGTGGCCGGCAGGATGAAGGTGTAGCTGCCCGGCGTCGCCGCCTTGATCGCCCGGAACACGTCGTTGTCGATCTGCACGAGCTGCCCGAGCTGCGCGAAGTTCTGGCACATCAGTGTGAAGTGGTGCCGGTCGTCGAGGTCGCGGATCGACCGGATGCGGTCGATCCCGTCGCGGTTGCCCAGCCGGCAGCCGAGGGCGTAGCAGGAGTCCGTCGGGTAGGCGACGAGCGCGCCGGACCGGATGTTGTCGGCGACTCCGCTGATGATGCGCGGCTGGGGATTCACAGGGTGTACGTCGAAGTATCGCGCCATCGGCCAAGCGTAGTACCCCGGTTGCGATTTGCCGTCCGCCCTGGTCAGGCGCGTCTGCCGGTGTCGGGGCGGCGCGGAGTGGCGTACTTCACGAAAGGCGCGCAAAAGGAACTTTATGCCACCGGCCGTCCGTCTGTTCTTGCGGTTGATCGTGAGAGGTGGGCAGTGTCTGACATGGGCGAGGAACGGGTCGGCGACGGGCCCCCGGAGCAAGGCGAGCACCCCGAGCCGGGCGCACACCCTGGCCAGGCCGGGCGCCGGGAGAAGCGCAAGGGGCGGGGCCTCGACCTGAGCGTGCCGCAGGTGGCGGGAAGCGCCGTCGCCGCGGTCGTGGCCGCCAAGCTCGCGTCCAACCTCGGCGTGTACGGGACAATCATGGGCGCCGGCGTGGTCAGCATCCTGGCCACCTGCGGCGGCTCACTCCTCCAGCACGTCTTCCGCCGCACCGGCCGGCACGTCCACGAGGTGGCCGGACACGTACAGTCCGCGGCCACCCAGGCCAGGCCGAAAACGCACCGCCTGGCAACGGCGACGGACACGGCCGCGGATACGGGCCTACGTGCGGCCGCGGATACGGGCACGGGCACGGCTTCGGCCGCACACGCGAACACCACCATGGAACCCACGGCGCACACCGCGCTCGGGCCGGTGACGGACACGACGGTGCAGCCGGCGGCGGACGCGTACCCCCTCGGCGCCACCGGCACCGTATATACGGACGGCACCGTATTTACGAAGCACACGGACCACCCCGAGAGCACCGACTACTCCGAGGGCACCGTGCACCGCGCCCGCGGGCTGCGCTGGAAGCGGCCGGCGGCGGCAGTGGCGCTCGCGTTCGGCCTGACCATGGGCGGCATCACCGTGTGCGAGCTCGCCTCGGGCCAGAACATCAGCGGGCACGGCAACGGCACGACCATCGGCGACGCGTTCACCGGCAACAACTCGCCGCACTCCAAGAAGACCCCGTCCCCCGGAACGTCCCCGGGGACCACGGAGAGCCCCTCCGGCGGCGCCTCCAACGACAAGCAGGACGGGGGCGCCCCCACAC
>NZ_JACEGK010000718.1:0-3023 GCF_056859195.1 Streptomyces sp. NH27 | reverse complement strand
TGCAGAACACTCCGACCGGGGGGCCGGGGCGGTGGGAGCGCTGGCTGGACGAGGGCGGGCTGACGCTCGAAGTGGTGCGCGGCTACGCGGGGGAAGCGCTGCCGGAGCGGCTGCGGCCGCGGTACCAGGCACTGGTGGTGCTCGGCGGCGGATACCTGCCGGACGACGACGCGCGGGCGCCATGGCTGGCGCGGACCCGGGAACTGGCCGCCGAGGCAGTGGAGTTCGGGCTGCCGGTGTTCGGGATCTGCCTGGGTGGGCAGTTGCTCGCGCAGGTCGCGGGCGGCGCGGTGCGCGGTGAGCACGGCCAACCGGAGTTCGGCAGCACGCAGTTGACGCTACGTCAGGAGGCCGCGGACGACCCGCTGTTCGCGGGGCTGCCGGCGCGGCCACACGCGATCGAGAACCACGTGGACGCGATCACCGCGCTCCCGCCGGGCGCGACCTGGCTCGCCTCCACCGACGGATGCCCGTACCAGGCGTTCCGGCTGGGCGAGAGCGCGTGGGGCGTGCAGTTCCACCCCGAGGCGGAGGCGGAACGGATCGGCGGGTGGGACCTCGACCGGCTGGCCCGGCACGGCGCCGACCGCGACGCCCTGCACCGCGCCGCCCTCGCCAGGGACGCGGACTCCGCGGCGGTCTGGCGCGAGGTGGCGCTGCGCTTCGCCGGGCGGGCGGTGGCCGCGGCGGCGTGACGCGGGGCGAGGGGCGAGGCCGAGGGCGTCCGGGCGCGAGCGCGTCCGGGCGCCGGGTGCCCGGACTACCAGCGGGCCTGGTTCGCCAGCGTCCGGGCGAGCGGTGCCACGGACTTCGCCGGCAGCGCGATATGCCCGGCGTCGTCGTCGACCACGTCCACCATCAGCAGGATGTTCCCCCACTTCGCGGGCAGCGTCACCACCGCCACGTTGCCGGACGGGGTGAGCACCGGCGTACCGGGCTTCGCCGCCACGCACTTGTTGAAGTACGCCGCCAGTTCGGCGTTCGACAGGTGCGCCCGGGACGCGATCAGCGGAAGCGTCATGCCCAGCGCGGGGTTCTTGCTGTTCGCCGGGGCGTTCGACCGGGTGGCGACCGTGGTCAGGTCCACCTCCTGCGCGCCGATCGTGTAGTTGCAGTAGACGACCACGCCGTGTGTCTCGGCCAGCGGCGCCGCCGCGTCGGCGCCCTTCTCGGTCTCCGCGCTCACCGCGTCCTTGTCCCGCATGGGCACCGCGCGCCCGGACAGCCCGGCGCTCTTGGCGGCCTTGTCCATCCGGTACGGCACCGGGCACGTCGCGGCCTTCTTGGCCGCCACCTCGTCCCCGAGCTTCACCAGCCCGGACGGGTCCAGCTTCTTCCCCGCGCCGGACGACCCGCCGCACCCGCTCAACGCGACCGCGACCGTTCCCAGCACTGCCACCGAGGCCACGATCCGGCCGATCCGGTTGCCCATCGCCCTCACTCCCCCACTCGGCACGACCCGGGGACCGTACCACCCGGGGAAGCGCCCCGGCCGGGCGGCGGGGCGGCGGGCCCACCGCAGCGGGCGGGCTCGCCGGCCGCCGCGGCTCACCCCTTCAACGAGCCGTCGAGCATGCCGCGTTCGAAGAGCCGGCCCACCCGCGCCATCGCGGCGCTGTCGAGCCACCTTTGAGCCAGGATGAAAGGAACGGACTGTCCGGTTTACCTCCGTTGACGGCGCGGCCGTCGAAGTCCAGGATTGTCCGTGCACGTTGATCGGCGCGCGGACAGCGTCCCGATGACCGGCGACGGCGCACAGGACCGGCCGGGCCGGCGACTCCCCCCGTGGTCGCCGGCCCGGTTGCCGTCTTTTTCGGCCCCGCCGGGAATTCGCCACGCCGAAACGCCGCGCTTCGCCACACCATCCGCCGAAGGCGCGTAACGTAGGACCTGCGTGGCGGCCCCCATCCCCCCCCGGGGCCGTCACTGCACTCGTACGGCGGCCCCGGGTTTTCCCGGGGCCGCCGTCTTGCGTGCGCTCAGTGCCCGAACAGGTGCCGCGCGTGGTGGCGTGGCTTGTGGGCGGGCGCATCGACGCGGTGCGAGCCCTCGCCGGTGCCGACCGCGGCCGTCCCGGACCCGGCGGGCGCGGCCGCCGTGGTGTCCTCGTCCCCGAGGCGCGCGGCCATCGCGTCCCGGTCCCGGGCACTGGCCGCCGCGTCGTGCTGTACGGCGCGGTACCTGCGCGCCCTGCGCCGGTGCAGCAGGCCGCCGGCCATCGCCATCATGCAGCCGAGACCGAAGATCAGGGCCAGCGCGATGCCGGCGCAGAAGATCGCGAGCCCGTTCATGGTCGCGATGTGGTGACCGAGCATGGTCACGTCGTAGTGCGGGCCGCCCGAGATGTTGTCGGCGATCGCGAGCCCGATGAAGGCCGCGGTGCAGGCGAGGAGCAGAAGTCCCAGGATCAGCATGTGCGGTCACCTCCGCGTGAAGAAGGAGCTCCTGATCAGCCGGGTACCCCAGACCCGGATCTCCACGCACCCCCAGGTCAGGCCAGCCGCAGGGCCGCCTCGCGCACCACCGCGGCGTCCTGGCGTACATCCGCCAGACCGGGCAGGGCGGCGGCGTCCTCTCCGCTCAGCCGCCGGGCCCAGGCCACCAGCTGCCGCCGGAACCCGGTGTGCCCGACCTCCGCGGTGTGTACGCGGCGCTCGGCAAGCCCGCACTCCGCGTCCCAGGTCTCGACGGACAGCGTGGCCGCTTCGTCGCGCGCGAAGGGCGAGGGCAGCGTGAGGGTGGCCACGCCGTCCTCGGCGGTGAACTCCAGCGCGGCCCGCGCCCCGGCCCGCGCCGCGTCGGCGACCGACCCGCACACCGGAACCCCGCCGAACCCGGCCCGCCGCAGCGCCTCGACGTGCCGCGGGTCGGTCTCCACCACGGCGGCCAGCCGCAGTTCCGCCGGCAGATCCCGCAACTCCCGTAGGTGCGCGGCATGCGCGACCTTTCCGGCGCCGACGAGCACCACGGGCACGGGCCGCCCCTCCGCCCCGCTCCGCACCGGGCGGGGGCCGGGGCGGAAG
>NZ_JACEGK010000717.1:0-3042 GCF_056859195.1 Streptomyces sp. NH27 | reverse complement strand
GGCACTGTCGCGTCTGCCGGCCGGACAAATGACTGCCGAAGCAGCGCCGCTGGCACCTGACGTATCCATTGCTAAAGTCACTACGGGCGTTGACCCGGCAACCGCGCGGGCCCGCCGGAGCAACACAGGGTGTGAGTGAGGGGGAGCGGACGTGGCCGGTGCGACACGACGTGGGGACGCGGACGCGGCCGGTATCGGACTCGCGATATACCGGGCGCTGCTGACCAACGGCTCCAGCGAGCGCGAGAAGGTCAACGCGAGCCTGGGCCTGACCGACGAGGAGGCGGCGGCCGGCTGGCGCGAGCTGGACGACCTCGGTCTGGTGCGGCCGAGCTGGCGGCCGGGCAAGACGGACTCCGTCGAGCCCGACACCGCGCTCATCGGCCTGCTGGCCAAGCAGCGCGAAACCCTGGTCGCTCAGCGCGACGGCCTGACCGCGGTGGTCAAGGCGGCCGAGACGCTGATGGAGCGGTACCGGCCGGTGGCGACCCGGGAGCCCGCCGAGGTCGAGGTGGAGGTGCTCAGCGGGCCGGCCCGCCGCCGGGAGTTCGTCCGCGATTTCGGCGCGACGGTTTCGGAAGTCGTTTCGTCCATGCATCCGGGTCCGCTGCCCCCGCCGGAATTTCTGGAGAACTCGCTCGATTCCGACCGGGCGTTCATCGAGAAGAACATCCGGGTACGCGCCCTTTACGGCCAGAGCGTGAATTCCGGCCCCCGGCAACGGAAATACCTGAGCGATCTGGCGGCACTCGGCGCGGAAGTCCGGCTCATTCCCCAGGTGCCGTTCGACCTTCTGGTGGCCGACGAACACACCGCGCTCACCCGGGCCGAACCCTCCGACCCGGACGGCCCCGCGGTGGTCATCCGCGGGCCGGTCCTGGTCCGCTCCTACCTGGCCGTGTACGAGGACTGCTGGCTGCGCGCCGTACCGCACACAGCCAAGACGTCGACCAGCCCGGACGACGAGCACGAACTGACCGAGCAGCACCGCACCACCCTGCGCCTGCTGGCGAACGGCCTGACCGATGAGCGCATCGCCAGGAAACTGGGCGTGTCCCTGCGCACAGTGAGCCGCCTGGTGTCAGAGGTGATGCGCTACCTTGACGCGGAGAGTCGATTCCAGGCCGGTGTACTTGCGGCTACCAACGATCTGATCTGAATGTGCGCATACGCGCCATGGCGTACTTTCGCACCATCGTAACGTGGTGCTCCACTTGGCGGCATTGGCATCCTGGAGCAGGTTCATGCGCATTTCAGCATTGACGAACCGCTTCAGGCTACCCCCGGCCTTGACTGCTAAGGAACCCGATGTCGCGTAAATGGCTCAGGACCCACGCGCCAGCCGTCGCTGCGTTGACGCTCGCACTCGGCTCCATCGGCGGCACAGGCGTCGCCGTCGCCGCTGATGCTCCGCCCGTGGCTCCGCCAGCCGTCAGCACCCCGCACACCGCCGCGGCACAGTCCGCGACCCTCACGTCGAGTGGCGCCGACAGCGGCACCAGCCAGCGGATGTTCACTCCTACCATCTGGTACCCGCCGGCCTAGAGCGCCGATCGTTTCACGCAACCCCTGCGCTGTACGGCCCGAGATGGTTCACGGGCCGTACAGCGCTTCCTGCGTGTGGGGGCCGGAGTCGTGGGGGCCGGCGTCGCAGGAAGTCCCGGGCGGAGCGGGTGAGGCGGGAGACCTTCGGTGGAAGGTGAGAGGTTCAGCAGGCGCCGAGGCCGGTGGGCACGGCGGGGACGCTGTACGGGCGCAGGATCCGCAGGACTTCGCGGAGCACCTCGTCGATTTCCGTGGCGGCGTCCTCGGCGGCCGGGTGTACGGCCAGCCAGCCCAGATGCCGGCGCAGGAATGCGGCGAGGGCCGGCACCGTCCGCAGGGGGAGACGGACGGTGCGGCCCTCGACTATCAGATCGGCCCAGGAGGCGAGAGTGCCTCGTACAGCGGCGCGCGCCTCGACAGCCGGCCCGTTCAGGGGGATGCCGGGCCGGGCAGTGCCGGTCTCTCGGTCGCCGGAGTCCGGCGCCGGTACGAGCGCGACCTCCAACTCGCCGTATACCCGGGGAAGCAAGGCGAGTTGCCGATCCAGCCGCTCCTGGCAGGGCACGCACAGCGCAGGATCCGTATCGACACACAGATGGTGTGCGCTCCGGAACTCGATCTCCTGCACTGAGTCGTTCCCTTCCTCGCCGGGGGCGGTGAGTAGAGCGAACCAGGAACCGGGTGATCCGGACAATGCCCGCCGACCGGCCGGAATCCGCAATGGCGCGATCGCGCAGCAGAGCACCTGTCAAGCCAGTCACCAGGGGTGGCTGGATGTATGTCACGGGGCGCATGTTGCGGCTGGTCAGCCGTCCTTGACGGTGATGCCGAGAGTGTGCGCCAGCGCGGGCGCGAGGTCCAGCAGTTGACCCGAACTGATCACCGCGCCGCGCAGACTTTCGTACCCGTCGGCGAGGTCGATACCGACCGCGCCGCGCAGATCGGTCCGCTTCAGCTCGGCCCGGCTCAGGCGGGCCTGCTCCAGCCGGCTGCCGGGAAAGGACACCCCGTCCAGCCGGGCCTCGCCGAAGTCGACGTCGCGCAGCACGCAGTCCTCGAAGACCACGTCGTGCAGCCGGGCCGCGCGCAGGTTCACCGAGTCGAGCTTGCAGCGGCGGAAGAGCACCCGGCGCAGCACCGAGCCGAACGCCTCGACGCCGGCCAGCGAGCAGCCGACGAGCGCGGAGTCCAGCCAGGTGCTCTCGGCGAGCGAGACGCCGGTCAGCCGGGTACCGGACGCCCACAGGTCGTTCATCCGGGCGCCGCGCAGGTCGGTCTCGGCGAAGGAGCAGTCGGTGACGGCCGATTCGAGGAACCGGGACCCGGTGGCGCGGCTGCGGGCGGGGAAGTCGATCCGGTCGAAGTGCACGGTGTCGTAGTCGCCCTCGACCTCCAGCGGGCCGGTGTGCGGGCGCAGCAGCCCGGCGTAGGGCAGGTCGGCGAGGTCCTCGGGGGCGTCGGGCGCGTCGGCGGCGGTCATGGCGGCCACCCTAGGGC
>NZ_JACEGK010000716.1:0-3044 GCF_056859195.1 Streptomyces sp. NH27 | reverse complement strand
GTTCGCGATCGCCGGCAGCGGCTCCTCGTCGCAGCACTACGCCGCCTCCGGGACGCCCGCCGCCGACCCGCACGCGCTGGACCCGGCCGCGCTGGTCAA
Organism: Streptomyces sp. NH27; assembly: GCF_056859195.1. NCBI lineage: Bacteria > Bacillati > Actinomycetota > Actinomycetes > Kitasatosporales > Streptomycetaceae > Streptomyces > Streptomyces sp. NH27. The sequence continues at coordinate 2,945 of NZ_JACEGK010000716.1, read as the reverse complement.
GGTGCCGGCCACGCAGTGGAAGGCCACCGCCCGGCTGGACTTCTCGGCCTGGCCCGCGCGCGGCAACCGTACGAAGGACACCGCGCTGCTCGGCCGGGCGCTGGCGGTGTGGGCGAACCCCGGGACGTCCGTGGACGTCAGCTCCACCCCGGGCACCCCCAGGACCGGGCCTTCGCAGCCGCCGCAACTGCTCTTCGCCGGGGACGAGGACGCCGCGACCGTGGTGATCTTCTACGACGGGCTGCGGGTGGTGCGCTACGCCCAGCCGAAGACCGGTTCCGGCCGGGCCGCGCTGGACTTCGCGCAGGCCGAGGACGCGGATCTCACCACGTCGGCGGCGGTGCTGGTGGACCGGGTGGACGGCAACGCCCGCTTCCTGACGGCGCCGTGGGTGGCGCAGACCCGGATCCGGGACCTGTTCAAGCCGGACCAGGCCGGGACCGACCTGCACCGCTCCTCCGACGGCGTGACCGACCCGGTGCCGATGCCGGGCTCCAACGCGCCTGCGGGCGCCACCGGTTCGGCGGCGTGCGGGACGACGTGGCCGGCGATGCAGTTGCGTTCCTCCGGTTCGATCGCGGAGAAGCACTCCTTCCTGCTCACCGACCTCGGCGACCTCGCGCCGGTGCACCTGACGTACACCCCGCCGCCGTCCGCGGGCGACGCGGCGCCGCCGGTGGAGGCGACCGGGCCGAAGGCGCTGGCCAGTTGGGCGCACAGCGCGTGCCGGCTGGCCGAACTGCGCGGGCAGGGCGTGAAGGCCGTCGACAACTGGGAGTTCGCGGACACCGCGCTGCCCGAGGGTGCGGGCGACGCGTCATGGACGTGCGACCGGGCGGACACGTGGCGGGGGCCCGGTATCGCGCTGGTGCAGTTCGTGCCGCCCGCCGCGAAGACCGCCGAACTCGGCACGCTTGCCGGGCAGCAGGCGGACGGGAACGCGTGCAGCCGCTTCAACCAGCATGTGATGGCCGGGGTGATGTGGAAGTCGCCCGCCGACCACTGGTACCTGCTGGCGGCCGGCAGCCGTGACATCGCGTCCATCAAGGCGACCAGCGGGGTCGACGCCACGTCGGACGGGCCCTTCCTCTCCACCCCGGCCGCGCGCGGCACCCGTGCGACGCTCACCGCCCGGCTCACCGACGGCACGTCGCTGGCCCCGCTCGGCGACGACTAGGACGACTGGGAGGGCGCCGGGGAGGGCGTCGGGCTGGGCATCGGAGCCGGGCTGGGCATCGGGGCCGGCGTCGGCGTAGGGAGTTGCTCCAGCAGGAGCCGCATCGTCGCGTGGTCGTCCTCGCGCCCGTCCTCCTCCCAGCCCTGCCTGACGTAGAAGGCGCGGGCGCGGGCGTTCGGGGCGAAGACCTCCAGGCGGGCCGAGGCGATCTTGGCGGCCTGCCACTCGGCGACGCACGCCTGGTGCAGCGCGGTGCCGGTGCCGGTGCGCCACACCTCGGGGTCGATGTGGAAGTGGAACAGCTTGTCGCCGTCGAACCGGGCGCCCAGCACCGCGAACCCCACGAGGTGGTCCTGCCGCATCGCGCACAGCACGGTCTGCTCCCGCGAGGTGATCGCCTGCGCGGTCCCCGCCCGCAGCCGCTCCAACTCGGCCGGCCCGCCGTACACCTCGCTCGCCAGATGTCCCCCGTAATACGTGGCCCTGGCGCGGGCGTGGACTCCACAGATCTCGTCCAAGTCCTCGATCGAGGCGTGCCGGATCGTGGTGTGCGGGGTGCTCATGGGTACATGGACGCGCAAGATGCCCGATAGGTTCCCCCATCCGGGGCGGGGTGACGCGCTTCACTTGCGACGCCCCCGTGAAGGTCGTGCCCTCAACACGTGGGCCCTGTGCGGATGTTGTACGAACTCCGCTCCCAACAAGGCTCCACTTGGGCTCCCTTCGGCTCTTTTCAGTCAGAGAGTTGGCTGATTCATCGTGTCAAATCACTCCATCGAGCGATCAATTCCCGATCGCTGGATTGCACCCGAACGAGTCCCATGCGGTCACTCCATGGTTACTTCCGGACACGAAGCGTCGCATCGCATATTCCAGGACCGCCCGGAACTCCTCACCCCCGTCTTCGGCATCCTCGGCGTACGGATTCCGCACGAGCCGGTGATCGAGGTCCTGCCGACGGACGTCACGGAGATCCTGCCGGTCGAGCGACGCGTGGACACGGTGCCGCACCTCAAACCGGACGACGGCTCCAACGGACTGCTCCTCGCGATCGAGGCACAGGGGCGCCGCGACGAGAAGAAGCCCTCAAGCTGGGCATACTATTTGTCATACCTCGGTGCGAAATACGACTGTCCGACGCCGCTGCTGGTCGTCTGCCAGGACAAGGCGACCGCGGAATGGGCCGCCGGCCCCTTCCGCCACGGCTGGGGCGGCTGGTCCGCCCTCTCCGTGCACCCGCTCTCGCTGGGCCCCGGCAACGTCCCGGTGATCACGGACGCCGACAAGGCAGCCGAACACCTGGCCCTTGCCACGTTCTCGGCCATGACACATGGTCGGCACCCGGACAGTCCGGCCATACTGGAAGCCCTGGCACAGGCCCTCGGCACAGCGGACGCCGAATCGTACAAGTACTACTCGACCATGCTGGAGATCGGCCTGGGGGGCACCCCGGCACGGGACAACTGGAGGAAGCCGATGAAGAACGGGACCTACTTCCCGGGCCACGGAACTCTCGTCGAGGAGGCTCTCCAGGCGGGGTACGCCAAAGGCTGGGCCAAAGGCTTCGCCGAAGGCTTGACTGAAGGGCTGCTCACGGCGCTCCAGCACAAAGGCATCCCCGTGTCCGACGAGGCCCGCTCACTCATCATGAGTCAGCGCGACCACGAGACGCTCAAGTTGTGGCTCGCCCGCACCCTCACGCTCAGCACGGTCGACGAGCTCTTCGCGACCGTCGGCTGAGCCGCACCCAACACCCCAGCACACCCCC
>NZ_JACEGK010000715.1:0-3061 GCF_056859195.1 Streptomyces sp. NH27 | reverse complement strand
GGACCGTGGGGCCGGCGGGTGTCACAGCACCCGTCGGCCCCACGCCCCGAACACCGCGACGGACAGGTCGACGAAGTCGGGCGAGTCCATCTCCCGGTAGGCCGCCTCGAAGTCGGCGTCGTGCGCCAGGCCCGCCGCCACGATCCCCTCGCGCGCCTGCTCCAGGGTCATCTGCCACCACTTCGTCTCGGCGCCGCCGCCGTACACGACCTGCAACCGCGGGTCGATGCGCACCTCGCCGAGTCCGGCCCGCCGCAAGGGAGCCGGCAGCGTACGGGCCCACGCGGTGTGGGAGCCGAGCGCGCTCTCCACGTGGTCCCGGAAGGCACGCATGACGGTGCGGTACGCCAGATGCGGGGAGTCGACCACCGGGAACGACGCCGGCTCCTCGACCAGCAGCACCCCGCCCGGCTTGAGCCAGCTCGCCAGCCGCGCCACCGCCAGGTCCGGGTCGGGCAGGTGCAGCAGCACGAAGCGGGTGTGCACCACGTCGAACGACCCCGGCGGGAAGTCCTCGGTGTACATGTCGTGCCGCAGCACCCGCACGCCGTGCCCGGCCAGATCCGTCAGGAGGGCGGTGTCCAGGTCGGTCACGGTCACCCGGGCCCCCTGCCCGGCCATCCAGCGGGCCACCGAGCCCGCGCCGCCGCCGACCTCCAGCACGTCGTCGCCGGCCTTCAGCCCGAGCGCGGTCAGCCGGGACCGGGTGGCCCCGTCGAGCACGGACTCCAGCAACCGGAGACGGCCCAGCTCGCTGTTGACCGCGTGGCTGAACATCCCGTCCCGGTAGCGCTCCTGGCTCCAGGCCCCGGCCCCGGACTCGGGTTCGGCGGCCGGCCCGGCCCAGGGCTCGAACCCCGGTTCTGCGGCCGGCCCGGCCCCGGCCCCGGCCCCGAGCTCCGGTCGCGGCTCGGGCAGGGCCCCGGACCGAAGTCCAGGCGCGGGCGCGGGTTCGGCCGCGGGTTCGGCGGACTCGGCGGGTTCGGCGGACCCGGCGGGCTCGGCCGTGGAAGCGGATCGGGGCTCGGGCCGGGTTCCGGCGTGGCCGTCCGGCAGGTCGGGAACGGGCGTCACATCTGCGTCCATGCCCGCAACCGTGGCAGCCGTAGCGGGCCTTCCTCGGTGATTCCCCGGTAACCCACCTCATAAGGTGATTCGCTCCGACCCGTCCTGGACTGAACTGCGCAATCTTTCTGCAACATCGAGAAAGTTGTTGCAGCACGTCTTGACGGGGCTGCTGGTCGGGAGCAGGGTCTACCTCGCGTTCAACCGTCGTGCCTGCCACGGCGGTTGGCTCCGGGGGCCCACGGGAGGGCCGCCGGGCCGCTCGTCCGAGGCGCGTCGGAGCCGGGTGGTCGCGTACGCATGCCGTAGTCCTCCACCATCAGCGGGAGCCATCCATGCTTCGCTCACCAGACCGCGCCGATTCCCCCCACGGCGCGGAGCCGCCCTCCCCGGAGCCGTCCTCCTCGCGGGCGCGCCACGCCGACCCGCTCGGCGCCGAGCCGAACGGCACGCGGCGCCGGGGTCAACGCGGCGTCCGCCGGGCCCTGTTCGCCACCGCCGCACTGGTGGCCGGCACCGTCATACCGCTCGCCGCCGTCCAGGGCACCGCGCACGCGGGCCCCGCCACCACCGCGGCCGCCGGCGGCAACGGCAGCGACGTGACCGCCAACCTCTTCATGTGGAACTGGTCGTCGGTCGCGAACGAGTGCACCGGCCAACTCGGCCCCAAGGGTTACGGATCGGTGCTCGTCGCCCCGCCGCAGGACTCGATCCGGCTGTCCGGCGCGCACCCCTGGTGGGAGATCTACCAGCCGGTCGGCTACGACCTGAACAGCCGGATGGGCACCGAGGCGCAGTTCCAGTCGATGGTCACCGCCTGCCACACCGCGGGCGTCAAGGTCTACGCCGACGCCGTGATCAACCACATGTCCGGCAACGACCAGGCCAGCACCGACTCCTACGGCGGCGACAGCTTCAACGTCGGCTCGAAGTCGTACGGCCAAGTCCCGTACGACTCCTCGGACTTCCACACCTCGCCGGCCAACTGCCCCAATTCCGACATGGCCATCGGCGACTGGAACAGCCAGACCCAGGTCCAGGAGTGCGACCTGTCGAACCTCGCCGACCTCTACACCGAGACCGACGACGTGCGCGGCAAGATCGCCGGATACCTCAACAAGCTGATCGGCTACGGCGTGGACGGCTTCCGGGTCGACTCCGCCAAGCACATCAACCAGTCCGACATGGCGAACATCGAGTCCCGGCTCTCCGACACCGAGTGGGGCGCGCGGCCGTACGTCCTCCAGGAGGTCGCGCTCGGCAGCGGCGGCAACCTCGCGCCGGCCGCGTTCGAGTCCAACGGCAGCGTGATCGGCTTCGACTACGCCAACGCGATGAAGTCCCAGTTCCAGGGGAACATCGCCAACCTCAAGACATTCGGCCAGGGTTGGGGCCTGGAGCCGGCCGACAAGGACGGCGCGATGGTCACCAACCACGACACCGAGCGCAACGGCAGCACCCTGAACTACAAGAACGGCTCGCAGTACACGCTGGCCACCGAGTTCATGCTCGCCTGGGGATACGGCGCCCCGACGGTGTACTCCGGCTTCGCCTTCAACAGTTCCGACGACTCCCCGCCGGCCGACGGCAACGGCTACGTCACCGACACCGACTGCTCCTCCGGCGCGTGGGTGTGCACCGACCGGGCGCAGGGCATCGCGAACATGGTCGGCTGGCACGACGCCGCCCAGGGCCGGCAGGTCGCCAACTGGTGGGACAACGGCAACAACGCGATCGCGTTCAGCCGCGGTGACCAGGCGTGGATCAGCATCAACAACAGCGACTCCGCGGTGACCAGCACCTTCACCACCGGCCTGGCCGCGGGCACGTACTGCGACGTCATCCACGGCGACCTCACCTCCTCCGGCGGTTGCAGCGGGTCCACCGTCACCGTCGGCTCGGACGGCACCGCGTCGGTGACCGTGCCCGCGCACGACTCGGTCGCGCTCCACCAGGCCGGCACCTCGACGACCACCCCGCCCACCACGCCCCCGAC
>NZ_JACEGK010000714.1:0-3075 GCF_056859195.1 Streptomyces sp. NH27 | reverse complement strand
CAGCCGCAGCGCGCTGAGGCCCCAGTAGAGGGCGAGCGCGCCGAGCAGCAGGCCCAGCGGGGTCCAGCCGAGCAGCGAGAAGATCAGCCCCCAGCCGCCGCAGACCAGGGCGTACCGCGAGCGGCGCTGCGCCGGGTCGGTCGGGTCGAAGCGCGGGCCCTGGCCCTGCGGCCCGGTCGGCCCCTGCTGGTCCCCGGGGCGGCGGGCGAACGGGTCCGGCCGGCCGGACTGCGGCTGCCGGCTGCTCCACTGGTGGCCCCACGCCTGCGGGGCGCCGTGCGGGTGCTGCGGCTGGCCCTGCTGCCCGGAGTCGCCCGAGCCGTGCTCGCCCGAGTCGCCGCCGGAACCGTCGCCACCGGAACCCCCGGAGCCGGAGCCCGAGCCGGAGCCCGAGCCCGAGCCGCTGCCGGAACCTGAGCCGCCGCCCGGGTGCCCGGAGCCGCTGGACGGCAGCCTCGGCTGCCACGGGCGGTCCGGGGCGCCCTCGGGCGGGGGCGCGAACGGGTTGTCCCGCCGATCGCCCTCGGGCGCGCGCAGCGCGAGTTCAATGCGGCCGCTGCTCATGATGTGATGCGCCATCCCCTTGGGCTCGACTCCTGTCGCGTACGTGTTCTCCCCCAGACGCTACCGCCCGCACGCTCCCCCGTCCCGTGGGGGCTGTCCGGAGTGCCGGTATCGTTGCTGACGGTCGGCGCACTCGTAGGGTTCCCCGAATTCGAGCGGCCCCGGTCTCATAGAAACATCCAAGCAGCCCGAAATACAGCCGCCAGGGTCCCCGTTCGCGGGATTCCCGCACGCCCGAGAGAGGCCCCGTCCGTGGCCGCCCGCACTCCTGCCCGTCTCGTCGTCCTCGTCTCCGGTTCCGGCACCAACCTCCAGGCCCTGCTCGACGCCATCGACGCCGACCCGGCGTACGGCGCGCGGATCGTCGCGGTCGGCGCGGACCGCGACGGCATCGCGGGACTGGAGCGGGCCGAGCGGGCCGGGCTGCCCACCTTCACCGTGCGGCTGCGGGACCACGCCGACCGGGCCGGCTGGGACGCCGCGCTCACCGAGGCCACCGCGGCGTACGACCCGGACCTGGTGGTCTCGGCCGGCTTCATGAAGATCGTCGGCACGGCGTTCCTGGCCAGGTTCGGCGGCCGGTTGGTCAACACGCACCCGGCGCTGCTGCCCAGCTTCCCCGGGGCGCACGGCGTGCGCGACGCGCTCGCGTACGGCGCCAAGGTCACCGGGTGCACCGTCCACTTCGTCGACGACGGCGTCGACACCGGCCCGGTCATCGCCCAGGGCGTGGTCGAGGTCCGGCCGGACGACACGGAGGAAGCGCTCCACGAGCGCATCAAGGAAGTCGAGCGACGACTGCTCGTCGACGTGGTGGGACGCCTGTCGCGTGACGGCTACCGCATTGAGGGACGAAAGGTTTTGATTCCGGCATGAGCGCCACCTCCCAGGACTCTCCCCAGGAGAACGGAACGAAGCGGCCCATCCGCCGCGCGCTGATCAGCGTCTACGACAAGACCGGCCTGGAGGAGCTGGCCCGCGGCCTGCACGCGGCCGGCGTCGAACTGGTGTCGACCGGCTCGACCGCCGGGCGGATCGCCGCCGCGGGCGTGCCCGTCACCAAGGTCGAGGAGCTGACCGGCTTCCCCGAGTGCCTGGACGGCCGGGTGAAGACCCTGCACCCGCGCGTGCACGCCGGCATCCTCGCCGACCTGCGGCTCGAGGACCACCGCAGGCAGCTCGACGAGCTGGACGTCAAGCCGTTCGAGCTGGTCGTGGTGAACCTCTACCCCTTCCGCGAGACCGTCGCCTCGGGCGCGAGCCCTGACGAGTGCGTCGAGCAGATCGACATCGGCGGCCCGTCCATGGTCCGCGCCGCCGCCAAGAACCACCCCTCCGTCGCCGTCGTCACCAGCCCCGCCCGCTACGCCGACGTGCGCGCCGCGGTGGGCGACGGCGGCTTCGACCTCGCCGCCCGCAAGCGGCTGGCCGCCGAGGCGTTCCAGCACACCGCCGCGTACGACGTGGCCGTGGCGTCCTGGTTCCTGGACGGCTACAGCGCGGACGACGAGTTCCCCGCTTTCACCGGCGCCACGTACACCCGCCTCAACACTCTGCGCTACGGCGAGAACCCGCACCAGGGCGCGGCGATCTACACCGACGGCAGCGGTACCGGGCTGGCGGGCGCGGAGCAGTTGCACGGCAAGGAGATGTCGTACAACAACTACGTCGACACCGAGGCCGCCCGCCGGGCCGCCTACGACCACGACGGCGTCTGCGTGGCGATCATCAAGCACGCCAACCCGTGCGGGATCGCGGTCGGCACCGACGTCGCCGAGGCGCACCGCAAGGCGCACGCCTGTGACCCGCTCTCCGCGTTCGGCGGCGTCATCGCGGTCAACCGGCCGGTGTCCGTGGCGATGGCCGAGCAGGTCGCGGAGATCTTCACCGAGGTGATCGTGGCCCCGGCGTACGACGAGGGCGCCGTCGAGGTGCTGGCCCGTAAGAAGAACATCCGCGTGCTGCGCTGCGCCGACGCGCCCGCCGCCACCACGGAGTACCGCCCGATCGAGGGCGGCGTCCTCGTCCAGGCCAAGGACCGGCTCCAGGCCGAAGGCGACGACCCGTCCGCCTGGACCCTCGCGACCGGCGAGCCGCTGTCCGACGCCGAACTGGCCGACCTCGCCTTCGCCTGGCGGGCCTGCCGCGCGGTCAAGTCCAACGCGATCCTGCTGGCGAAGGACGGCGCGACCGTCGGGGTCGGCATGGGCCAGGTCAACCGGGTCGACTCGGCGAAGCTTGCGGTGGAGCGGGCCGGGGTGGAGCGCGCCGCGGGTTCCTACGCGGCCTCCGACGCGTTCTTCCCGTTCCCCGACGGGCTGGAGGTGCTCACCGCCGCAGGCGTCAAGGCGGTGGCCCAGCCGGGCGGTTCGATCCGTGACGAGGCTGTCATCGAGGCGGCGGAGAAGGCCGGCGTGACGATGTACTTCACGGCGACCCGGCACTTCTTCCACTGACCTCGCGGGGGCGGTGCCCCCGACCCCCGGATGCCGGGCTGCGACTGTTCTTGAG
>NZ_JACEGK010000713.1:0-3089 GCF_056859195.1 Streptomyces sp. NH27 | reverse complement strand
GGGACGCCGAGTACGCCGCGGACCTCGACGACCTGGAACGGCTGGTCGAGTCGGTGGCCCGGCGCGCACCGGCCGCCACGGAATCCGCCCGCCCGAACCCCGATCCCGATCCCAACCCCGAGCACGCCCCGGACCACTCGCCGGCGGACAGCTGACCGCGGTTCCCAGGGGCGCCCGACAAAGTGCTGCGCGCCGCGACTTCCGCCTACGCGGTCAGTGCCGGTGCTCCGTGTGCGGGTGTCCAGGACCGCCGGGTCCGTCGGGTTCGGTCTCGGGCGCGCCGCCCATCATGCGCAGCATCCTGGCGCCACCGGTGCTGAAGAACCGCACCAGGAGGGCGGCGGTCAGGACGAGGAAGGCGATGTTGAGGAAGGTGGTGTAGTTCCATCTGACGCCCTGCATGGGAATCTTCGCGTCGGCCTGGTCGGGGATCAGGCCGAGGCCGCCGAAGAGGAGCTCGACGACGTATCCGGCGACGACCATGGACAGGTAGAAAGTGCCGAGGATGAACCGGGCCATGCGTGCGCCGTAGTACTTCCGGTAGATGTTCAGGATCGGCAGGATCAGCAGGTCGGCGAAGATGAACGCGACCACCCCGCCGAAGCTGATGCCGCCCTTCCACAGCACCACCGCCAACGGCACGTTGCCGATGGAGCAGACGAACGAGGCCACCGCGACGAGCGGACCGATCAGCGGGCCCCACAGCTTGGATGCCAGCGGGTGCCCGGAGAAGAAGAAGGTCCGCCAGAAGGAGTCCGGCACCCATGCCGCGATCGCGCCGGCGATGAGCAGGCCGACGACCAGGTCGCGCAGGATCGCCGCCCACTCCATGACGAAGACGTGGGCGGTGGCGGTCAGCCCCTCGCCGGACAGCAGCCTGCGGGCGAAGGAGCCCTCCGCGCGCACGGACATGTCCATCGCCGCGTGGCCCTCCATGGACCCGGCAACGCCGCGTTCGGCCTGCTCGCGCGCCTGGCGCAGCAGTCTGTCGCGCAGGAACAACCGGAACAGCACGGCGAGCAGGATGATCATGACGGGGCCACCGACGAACTCGGCCAGCGTGAACTGCCAGCCCATCAGCAGCGCCAGGATCACGCCGAGTTCGACGACGAGGTTGGTGGAGGCGATCTCGAAGGCCATCGTGGCGGTGAAGTCGGCTCCCTTGCGGAACAGCGAACGGGCCAGCGCCACCGCCGCGTAGGAGCAGGACGAGGAGGCGACGCCCAGGCCGGCGGCGACGGCGAGGGTGCCGGGGCGGTCGTCGCCGAGCAGCGCGATCACGGTGGACTTGCGGACGATCGCCTGGACCACGGCGGACAGGGCGAAGCCCAGGATCAGCGCCCAGGTGATCTCCCAGGTCATGGAGCCCGTGATGGACAGCGCGTGCAGTACGGCGTGCATGGACGGAACCTTCCGTGCTGAGGGCTCCCCGGCGGCCGGTCCGGGCCGGTGCGAGGTCGCAGTACGGCCCGGAGGCGAGGGCGGGGGCCGCCGCCTGGACGGCCCCCGCCTGTTCAGGCGACGTCGAGCGTCAGTGCGGCGGTGTGCAGGGTACCGGCGGTCTGGAACTGCAGGAACAACCGCCAGTTGCCGGCCGAGGGAAGTTCCGCGTGGAAGGACAGCGCCGGCCCGCCGTGGTCACCGTGGACCTCCTCGGTCGGGTGCAGGTGCGCGAACGCGCCATCGCCCTGGTGGAAGGCGGTCAGGTGGGCGTAGGAGTCCAGGTACGGCTGCAGGTCGGTGACGGGCTTGCCCGCCTTGGTGATCGTGACGGTGAGCTGGTGCTCCATCTTGGCCATCAGTTCGCCGGCCACGGTGACCGTGTACCCGTCGACCTGTACCGACGAGGCGGGCGCGGGCAAGGACGCCATGGTGGCCGGGCCGGGAACGGCGACAGTGCGGGACAGGACGAACGCCGTGCCTTCGCCCGGGCCGCTGCCGGGGGCGAAGGACGCGAACATCCGCCAGGTGCCCGGCTGCAGCCCGGCCAGGTCCGCGGTCCACGTGCCGTCGCCGGTCATGACCGGGTGCAGGTGCTGAAAGCCCGTCAGGTCCGAGCGGACGGCGTAGAAGTGCATGCGCTTGGTCTGGTCGACCGCGAAGTCGGTGACGGGCTTGCCGTCCGGACCGGTGACCGTGAACCGGTAGCGGCCCGGCTGTCCGGCCGGGAGTGTCCTGGTCGAACTGACCAGCTTGTAGCCGTCCATGGCGTCGGACAGGCCGTTGCCGCCGGCCATGTGGTCCATGCCGGGCATGGTCGGGCCGTCGTGGGCGGAGCCGACCGTCGAGGGCATCGAAGCGGTGGACGACGCCGTCGCGCCGGCCGGATCCGGCTTGGCAGAGGTGTCGTCGCCGGAGGAGCCGCACGCGCCGAGGGTCAGCGCGAGTACGGCGGTCACGCCGGCCACGGCGAGGGTGCGGTGGCGCGCGACGGGACGGGAGAAGGAAGGCATCGGAGAGGTTCTTTCCGGATGGGCGCGCCACGACGGGCGCGCGGAGCGAGCAGGACACGTCGCCGGAGGCCGGCACAACCGCCGTTCCGGCACGGCCTGGTCAGGTCCGCGCGACTCCCACCTGAACCAGGAGATCGCGCCCGCCCGGTGGCGGCGGCCCGCGCCGCCACCGCCGGCCGACCGGGGCCGCCCGGCCGACGAGCGCCGGGACGGCGGCCACCGCGACGGCGGTCGCGGGTGCGTTCACGGGCTGCGGGCCGCGCCCGCGGGCCGGGGTGGAGACGCACTGCGCCCCGTGCACCGCGACCGGCGCCCCCGCCCGCACGCCGTGTTCGCTCACACCGCCGGCTCGCGGCGTCATCGCGGGACCGGGCGCCATCATCGGATCGCCGCCGCGGCCGGTCATGCTGCCGAGCGCGGTCGCACCGCCGTGGCACCCTTCGGCGGCGGTGGCCGGGGCGCCGTGCATGAGGAACAGCCCGGCCAGAACGGCGCAGACCAGCAGGAGCCTGGCGATGCCTCGCCGACCAGCCGACACCACGCCTGCCACCGCCCGTTCCCTCCCACTCGACTTCCCGCGCGCCCCTGCCGCTCGCCCGCGTCCACCCCGACCGTAGACCCATACGGGGTATGGAG
>NZ_JACEGK010000712.1:0-3092 GCF_056859195.1 Streptomyces sp. NH27 | reverse complement strand
GGACGGTGCTGGCGCGCCGTGCGAACGGCCCGGCCGGGGGGTTGGGGCCGCGGGTGGCGGTCGCCGTCGCGGCCACCGCGGTGGTGGGGCTCGCGTGGTGGCAGGTCCGCCGCGCCGTCCGTCCGTAGGTGCTCCTGCCCCCGGCCCGCCGGTAGCGCCCCCGGCGCGGCGGGGGGCGCCGTGGCGACGGCGGCGGGCGCGGGTCAGGCCGCGGCGTCCTCCGCCCGGGTGTGGGCGACCAGCGCGTTGGCGTGGCCGTGCCCGAGCCCGTGCTCGGTCTTGAGCCAGCTGACCAGTTCCATGTGCCGGGTCAGCGGCGAGGCACGGATCAACTCCTTCCATTCGGCGATCGGGCGGCCGTGCTTCTTCTCGATGGCGGGGAAGTAGCTCGCGGGGCCGTTCTGGTTGCCGGCGCTCATCTCGATCTCCTCGTTCACTTCGGTCTATCCGGTCTATCCGGTCTGCTCAGTCCGCCCGGCCTGCCCGGCCGCCGGAACGGAACTGTCGTACTGGTGGACCGGGCGGGGCGGCGAAACTCATCGGTCCGCGCGCGCGAGCTTCAACGACGGGACGTCCCGACGCGTTCCACGAGGTCCCGCGCGCCCGGCTGCGCGCCGTACTCCGCGTGACCGCGGAAAACCCAACCGCCCCACCGTCACCAATTGGTCTGGACCTATTGAAAACGGAGTGCGGCTCCCGGCAGTCTTGGTGCCGCGCGCGCCACCCCCTGCACCACACCCCTGGCCATTTGGCAGGCAACTCCGCCTGCCCGGAAAGGAGTTGTGATCCACATGCGCAAGAAGATCATCGCCCGCGCGGCCACGGTCGCCGCCACCGCGATCCTCGGCCTCGGCGTCGCCACCACGGCGGCGCAGGCGTCCCCGCCGCCCGGCAGCGGCTTCATGTTCATGGGGTACTTCCCGACCTACGACAGCTGCGTCGCCCAGGCGCAGGCCGACGCGCCCGTGCACGGCCCGGTCTACATCTGCGAGTACGGCACGAACGGCCTTTACCTGCTGTGGATGCACTGACCGGTCCCAGCCCCTCCCGGCACCAGCCCCTCCCGGCACCAGCGGGGCCGGCGCCGCCGCCCGCACGTGCTGAGCAGACCCGCGCCGCCCGCCTCGTACGGTCGGCGGCGCGGGTCCGCGCGTGGCGGCGGTCGCACCGAACCCCTGGACAGGCGTACGGAGTTGGGTCACCCTTCAGCACCATGGACACCCCCCGCTCCGGGACCGCCGCCGCGTCACCGCTGTCCGCGGCCATTCACGCCGTCGCCGAGCGAACGGCGGAGCTGCTCCGCACGGATGCGGACACGGCCGCGCCGATTCCCGGCGCGCAGTGGACCGTTGGCGAGGCAGCCGCACATCTGGCCCTGGCCAACGCGCTGATGGCCGACCTCGCCGCGGGCCGCGAGCGACCGTACGGCGACGGGACCGCGGGCGGCCTGGCAGCGGCCAACGCCGCCTCGCTGCAAGCCTTTACGGAGCGGGACCCGTCGGTCCTGGCGGACGGGATCGTGCGGCACGCGAAGGCGTTCACCGACGCGACCGGGGCACGATCGGCGGACGAGCCGGTCCTCACCCCGATGGGCCCCATGGATGTGGGCACCCTCGGCTCGTATCTGCTGACGCACATGCTCGGACACGGCTACGACATCGCGGTGGCGCTGCGCCGGCCGCACATGATCGACCGCGAACGGGTCGCGCTCACACTGCCGTTCCTGATCACGGCGATGCCCCGGGTGGTCGACCCGCGCTCCGCCACCGGCCACAGCGCTTGCTACGACCTGCGGCTGCGCGGCGGGCCCCGGCTCGCCGTGACGTTCACCGACGGCGCGGTGGCCGTGACGCCGGAGCCGCCGCGGCGCCCCGACTGCACGATCGTGGCCGAGCCGGTCACGTTCTTCCTGCTCGCGCTCGGCAGGCGCACCAGCATGGGCGCCCTCGCCCGCGGCAAGATCGTCGCCTGGGGACGTAGGCCCTGGCTCGCGCCCGGTTTCGCCACGCTCTTCGTCGCACCGTAGTGCGGTAACTGCGGCGGCCCGGCGGCCCGGCCGTCCCAGTCAGCTGTCCCCGGTCACCCGTCCCGGGCAGCCTGCTGGCGCAGCCGGGCGGCCTCCTGCCTGACCCATGGCAGCGCGTCGTAAAGCGCCTGGCCCGGACAGTCGGTCTGGTAGACGTCGCGGTGCCCGGAGATCACGTTCAGCTCCGCGGCCGTCCCCTTCCGGTAGCGGCTCGCGTTGTTGCTGGACACCAGGCGCACCTGGCCCAGCGGGTTGATCCCGGGGTCGAGTTTCCAGGCGGCTATCTCGGCGATCGCCTCCAGCATGGGGCGCGGCATCTTCTGCGCGGCGCCGAAGTTGCCGAGGGCGGCTATGCCGACGGTGTCGTTGTTGAAGCCCTCGGTGTGCGAGCCCCGCGGGTCGCGGTCGACGCTCCCGGTCCGGCCCTCGTAGATGCCGCCGCATCGGTCGACGATGAAGTTGTAGCCGAGGTCGTCCCAGCCCAGGGCGATGTGGCGCTGCTCCAGTATCAGCAGCATCTTGGGCACGTCCTTCTTGCAGTCGTACGTGTTCGGGTTGTCCGTGTGGTGCACGAACACCGCCTTGACCGAGTGGTCGTAGACCAGCCCCGGTCGTACGTCCTTCTCGTCCGCGTGCCATGCCGCGCGCAGCACGACGGTCGGCCGCAGCGACACCGGGTGCACCGCGGCAAAGCCCTGCCGCGGCGCGGTCGCCGGGTGCTGCGGCGCCGAGCAGGTCACGAGGAGGGCCAGTGCCGGCAGGTACCACGCCAGCTTGGGCCGGTGCAGCCGCATGGTGACCAGCCTCGGCCGGACCGACCGGGCCGGACATCCACGCGAGCCGTTCGGGTGAATTCCCGGGCGCCCGGGACCGCGTCTCCGGCGCGCCTCACCGCCGTGCCGGGTGCGTACGAGTAGGGCGGCGCGGGCGTCCGAGTAGGGCGGCGCGGGCGTATGTCGTACGGCGCCGGCCCGACGGTCAGGCGCCGCCCCGGGGCCGGCCGGCCTCACGGGCGGGGCGTGTCGCGGGGCTCGTCGCGCGGCGCTTCGCGGGACTCGTCGCGGGG
>NZ_JACEGK010000711.1:0-3095 GCF_056859195.1 Streptomyces sp. NH27 | reverse complement strand
CGACGACGACCGCCCGCACCCCTGGTGCGCGGGCGCCGTCGTCGTGGCCGGGCGCGGCCGCACCGTCGCGCTGCACGAGGCGGTGGGCTGGGCGGTCCGCTACGCGGCGTACGACGAGCACGCCGACCGCGGTGTGGAGCTGCCGCGCGAGCAGTGGGTGCCCGCCCGCCCCGACACCGTCTTCGACCTCGCGTCGGTCACCAAGCTCTTCACGGCCGTCGTCGCCGTCCAGCAGATCGAGCGCGGCACGCTGCGGCTGGACGCGCCGGTCGCCTCGTACGCGCCCGAGCTGACCGCCGCCGCCGCGCACGGCATCACGCTGCGGCACCTGCTCACCCACACCTCCGGGCTGCGGCCCGAACTACCGCTCTACGACGAGCCCGACGCCGCCGCCCGCGCCGCCCGGCTCGCCGCCGAGCCCCCGCTCACACCACCGGGCAGCACCCGCACCTACTCCGACCTGAACCTGCTGCTGCTCCAGATCGCGCTCGAACGCGCCACCGGCCGTACCGTCGACCGGCTCATCGCCGACCACGTCACCGCGCCGCTGGGCATGGCCGACACCCGCTACAACCCGCCCGCCTCCTGGCTGCCCCGGATCGCCGCCACCGAGGACCAGCGCAGGCCGTGGGGCAAGCTCGACCGGGGCATGGTGCACGGCACCGTCCACGACGAGAACGCCTACGCGATGGGCGGTGTCGCCGGGCACGCCGGGCTCTTCTCCACGGGGTGGGACCTGGCGGTGTTCTGCCGCGCGATCCTCGACGCCGCCGCGGGTGCCGGCGACGCGCTGCTGTCCGCCGCGGGGGTACGGCTGCTGCTCGGCGGTGCCGGTGGCGACGGTGGCGACGGCCGTGACAGCAGTGCCGACGGTTCCGCGCCGCTCGGCTTCGAGCGCGACCAGCCCTGGTTCATGGGGGAGTTGGCCGGGCGCGGCGCCATCGGGCACACCGGGTTCACCGGTACCAGCCTGGTGCTCGACCCCGCGACCGACACCTTCCTGGTACTGCTCACCAACTCCGTCCACCCGGTGCGTAGTTGGCGCGACGGCAGCAGGCCGCGCGCGGAGGCGGGGACCCGGCTGGCGCGCGCGGCGCGGTAGTTCGGGGCGGGCCCGCGGCGCTGGTCGGGCGCGCGCTGATCCGGCGCGTGCCGCCGTCCGTCCGTCAGCCGGCCGGCCGCGGCCGTAGCGCGTCCATGACGAGCTCGATCAGCCGGTCGGCCTGCTCCGGGCTGTCCGAGGTGGCCGCGGTCATGAAGATCCCCAGCAGCATCATGGTGACGTCGTCGGCGGCGACATCGCCGCGGATCGTGCCGTCCTCGGCGCCGCGGGCGAGCAGGGCGTCGATGGCCGCGCCGATCCGCCTGCGCGTGTCGGGGGTGGCGATCCGGCCGGAGGCCCACCCGGCGCGCAGCACCTCGGCCATGCCGCGCTTGGTCGCGACGAAGGCGGCGTACCGTCGCATCCACGCCCGCAGCGCGTCGGCGGGCGCCAGCTCCACCAGCAGGTGGGGGACGCTGCCGGTGACGGCGTCCAGTTCCGCCGCGTACACCGCCTCCACCAGCGCCTCGCGGGTCGGGAAGTGCCGGTAGAGGGTGCCGATGCCCACCCCCGCCTCGCGGGCGATGCCTTCGAGCGGGGCGGCCTCGCCGGTGGTGGTGAAGGCGTCGCGGGCGGCGTCGACGAGCTTGTCCCGGTTGCGCAGGGCGTCTGCGCGGGAGGCGCGCTTGCGTGCCGCCGGTGCGGGCGGTGACGCGGGCGGTGACGCGGGCTCGGGTTCGGGTTCGCGTGCGGAATCTGCTGCGGGATCGGCGCCGGACAAAGCGGAGGGACCTCCGGTAAGAGTGTTACAGTGAATAGGCGGAGGCTCCTCCGCTTACTCCTCCATCGTCTCACGAGGACATTCCCATGGCTGAAGGCAGCTCCACCTCCCACGCCGGCGGCACCACCGACCTCGGCGGCCTCGCCGTCTCCCGCGTCGGCTTCGGCGCGATGCAGCTCGAACGCCTCCACGACGACCGCGATGCCGCCGTCGCCCTCCTGCACCGCGTCGTGGAGCTGGGCGTGAACCACGTGGACACCGCCGAGTTCTACGGCAACGGCTTCGTCAACGAAGTGATCCGCGACGCCTACGGCGACGAGATCTCCCGGGCCGACGGCTCCGGCGTCATCGTCGTCAGCAAGGTCGGTGCCACACCCGAAACGGGCGGCCGCATCCCGTTCCGCCTCGCCCAGCGCCCCGACGAGCTGCGCGCGAGCGTCGAGGACAACCTCAAGAGCCTCGGCATCGACCGCGTCCCGGTGGTGAACCTCCGCCGCGCGGACTCCGGCCCGGGGCTGCGCGCCGAGGGCGACCAGGTGGTCGATCTCGACGACCAGCTCGCGGTGCTGACCGCGCTGCGCGACGAGGGCAAGATCGGCGCGATCGGCCTGAGCGCCGTATCCCTCGACGTCCTGCGCCGCGCGCTCCCGGCCGGCATCGTCTGCGTCCAGAACTCGTACAGCCTGGTCGCGCGGCAGGACGAGGAACTGCTCGACCTCTGCGTCGCCGAGGGCATCGCCTGGGTGCCGTTCTTCCCGCTGGGCGGCGCGTTCCCCGGCCTGCCCAAGGTGACCGACGCGCCGGAAGTACGCGCCACGGCCGAGGCCCTCGGCGTCACGCCCGCGCAGATCGGGCTCGCCTGGCTGCTGCACCACACCCCGAACACCGTGCTCATCCCGGGCACCGCGGACCCGGCGCACCTGGCGGCCAACGTCGCCGCGGGCTCCGTCCGGCTGGACGCGGCGACGCTGGCGACGCTGGACGCGGTGCCCTCGCAGTCCGGGGACATCACCTTCGACTGACAGTGCCCCCGGTCCGCTCCGCCCCGGACCACCCGGGCGGGGTGGATCAGCGGCCCAGGTGCCCCGGACGAGCCCGGGCTGCGCTCTGCCGGGCCGGTAGCCGCGACGGCTACGATGCCGGTCACCGTGGGTATCCGCGCGAGCGAAAGAGCGGGCGGACAGGGCTCTCATTCAAAGGCGTTCAACATGAGTGTGACGACTATCGACCTCGACGACGAGGCACTGGACAAGGTCATCCGCGTCGCCGGCG
>NZ_JACEGK010000710.1:0-3098 GCF_056859195.1 Streptomyces sp. NH27 | reverse complement strand
GGCCCCTGGTCGGGACCCGGCCCCCACTGCCGTGCGGCTCCGTGCCACCCTCCGGTCCAGCCGGTTTCGGCGGCCTGAGCGATTTCAGTGGTGTCAGCGGTGCGAGGGGAACTCCACCACCTGCTGGTAGGTCGGCCGGTTCTGCCAGCTGATCCGGTCGTCCGTGACGCCGCCGAGCGGCCGTTGCACGATCGAGTCGGCGCACCACTGGTCGCCGGCCGAACAGCCGCCGTCGTCGCCCGGGTAGACGGTGGTCGCCGGGGTGGCGGCCGCCTGCTTCAGGGTGGACAGCAGCATGTCCCGGCACGCCGCGAGTTGGCCGCCGCCGCAGTAGGTGTGCGCCAGCGGACCCTGCACGCTCTGGCCGAGCACCTTGCGCAGATCCTTGTCGGCGTACGACCACCAGCCGTACTGGAACGAACTGCCCGCGTGCGAGCCGGTCGGACCGTGACCGGCCGACGGCGACTCGTCGATGGTCAGGTTCGTCGCCAGCGCGTTGTACAGGTCGGTGCCGAGCCCGGGCTGGAACTCGCCCTGGATCAGCAGCGGCCACCACGCGTCCATGGTCCGCACCGCGTCCGCATTGGCGTACGTGTGCGAACCCGCCGAGGTCTCGGTGCGCTTGGCACCCGCCGCACCCCACGCGGTCAACTGCTGTACGGCGGCGGCCTCCTGGCTGTCGGTCACCGGCGAGCTGTTGATCACCTGGAGCAGATCGGGCAGCACGTCCTCACCCCGCAGGTCGGTCAGCGACGCATCCGCCATCGCCTTGACGAGCGAGGCCCTGGTCACGCCGCCGGCCTGCACCAGCGCCTTGACCCGGTCGTTGAGCAGATCGGCCCGATGCACCGAGCCGTTGCCGAAGGACGCCGAGGTATAGCCCGGGGCCTGCTTGTTGTTCCAACTGACGTAGTAGTCCTGGTCGATGGACTGCGGATGCTGCGAAGGCGGCGTGTAGTCGGCGGTGTTGTGGGTCGGGTCCCAGCCCTGCCAGTCGTACGGGCCGGTCCCCCACACCGGGAACGACGCGTCCACCCCGGCCGCCCGCACCGGGTTGGTGCCGCTGTTGTAGTACGCGGTCTGCCGGGAGTCCGCGTAGAACCAGTTGAAGGTGTAGTTGATGTCCTGCGCCGCCTTCTGGAACGACGCCGCGTCATGCACGAACCCCGGATCGTTCAGCTCCTGGAACCCGATGATCGAGTCGGCCTCATGCATATACGAACTGCGCAACTGCGTATACGCGACCGGCTTCCCGTCGATCGTGGCCCGGTAGATCACCGGCCCGTACGCCGTACGCCACACCTGCATCCGGTACGACCCGGCGGGCGTGGAGTCCGCCAGCGTCGGCGTCCAGGAATTGGTGCGCTCCAGCTTCTCCATGGCCACGCACTGGCCATGCAGAATGTAGTGCGTGTCGTCCTGGCAGAGCTGCACCGCGTAGGTGTCGGTCACATCCTGCGAGGCGGAAGTGGCGCTCCACGCGTAGTCCTGGCCGCGGCCCAGTTCCACATACATGCCCAGCCCCGCGAACGACGCGCCACGCGCACTGATCCCCGGTCCCTGAAGTTCCTGGAGCATCAGCAACTGCGGGGCGAAGTAGCCGGTCTGCGGGCCGAAGACGGCGACCGGATGGCCGCTCGCGGTGTGCGCGCCGCTCACCACCAGAGCGTTGGACATGCCCTTGCGCGGGTTCGAGAACAGGTTCGAGGGCAGCACCCCCGGGCTCTTCGTGGTGCTCTGCGTCGCTCCGCCGGTCGCGTCGTAGACCAGTGGCTCCGGCACCACCGAACCCGGGTCGGGCAGCGCCTCGCCATGCGGGTCCGCCGGCTTGCCCGCGTACGGGAACGAACTGCCGTCGTGCACGGTCGCGGTCGCCTCCGGGTCGTCCCGCTCCCGGAACGACTCCCACACATTTGTGCCGTCCTGCACACCGTACTTCTGCTGCGCAGCCAGCAGCGACAGCGCCGACTGCACCTCCCCGCCGCCGCCGGTGCCGAACAGCGCACCCACCACGGACGCGAGCGCGATCAGGTCGGTCAGCTTGAACGGCTCGATGTCACCCGCGTTCGTGATCGGGTCCACGTGCCCGGTCAGGTCGTACTCCCCCGGGAAGTAGCGGCCGTTCTTCGCCGCCGTGATGTACGAGTTGATGCCGTCGATGTAGTCCTGCGCGTCGGCCAGCGCCTGCTTCCCGCGCGCCCCGCTGTTGTTGCTCAGCCAGTCGACTTGCGCCTGCAGGTCGTCCTCGGTGTACGGGGCCTGCTGCCAGAACTCCTGCTCAAGGCCGCGGTTCGCCGCCGCACCGCCCGCGAACGACGACAACTCCCCCCGCCCGACATGCCGGAACAGGTCCATCAGCCACAACCGGTCCTGCGCGGCGGCATACCCCGCGCCGAACTCGGTGCCGTCCCGCGTCGTGCCCTTGATGTGCGGCACCCCGGTCGCCTTGTCCCGGGTGATCGTGACGTCCGAACGCGGGCTGATCACGGAGGCCACCTGGTCCGAAGGCACCCCGAAGGACGACGAGTTGAAGAAGTTGCTCAAATTCGCATCCGTCAGGCCCTGATACCCGGTCGCGAGCGACGAGTACGGCCCGAGCTGGTCCATCGTGTGCGCGGGGCGTGTGCCGAGCGCCTTGTTGGCGAGGATGTCGGCGAGCGTGGCGTTGCCGTTCTCGCCGGGTGGCAGGATGTCCGAGCACTGGCCTCCGCAATAGTCGGTGGTGGGGTCAGCGGCGTGCGCAGCCATCGCGCCCGGCGCCATCAATGTGGCGCCGAGGGCCAGCAGCGCGGCGGCGGCCGCGGTTCTCAAAGTGCCGATCCGCCTGCCAATCCGCGTGCCGATCCGTCGTGGGGTCCGTAGCGGCATATCTGCTCCTTCCGGGTACCGGTGCGCGGAGGTTACCGCCGGTACGCCATCCCCCGGAAGATGAACATACGTCAGCTTTTCATTTCTCCGGAGCCCCACATACCGCGAAGGTGACGATAGCCCCACACATCACCCTCGCCCCTCGACCCACTCGACCCGACACCACCTCAACTCAACCCGCCTCAACTCAACTTGACGCACCCCCGCCCGACACCACCTCAGCTCAACTC
>NZ_JACEGK010000709.1:0-3106 GCF_056859195.1 Streptomyces sp. NH27 | reverse complement strand
CATAGTGTTTCGGTGGTCATAGCGTTAGGGAAACGCCCGGTTACATTCCGAACCCGGAAGCTAAGCCTTTCAGCGCCGATGGTACTGCAGGGGGGACCCTGTGGGAGAGTAGGACACCGCCGAACAATTTTCAGCTCGGGTCCCCCGATTTAATCGGGGGACCCGAGCTTTTTTGCGTTGTATCGTCCGGTCCATGGAGTATGAGATACGGCAGGTGCTGCCGGCTGAGTGGCGGCAGAGTCGGGAGCTGCGGTTGGCGGCGCTGCAGGACGCAATCGCACCGGTGGCCTTCGCCCGTACGTACGCCGAGGAGTCGGCGATGAGCGATGACCGATGGCGGCAGCGGGCGTCGGGGGCCGGCTCGCAGCAGTTCGTCGCCGTGGTCACGGGAGACGGCGCCGTCGAAGGCGACGGTGGAGACGGTGAGGGCGGTGGCGCTGCCCGTACCGCGGAGCGCTGGGTGGGGATGACTGTGGTGGTCGTCGAGCGTCCTGACCATCCCAGCCTCAATGCCGTCTACTTGGTGCCCGAGGTTCGCGGGCTCGGGGTGGCCGAGCGGCTGTTCGCGGCCGCCCTGGAGTGGGCGTGGCAGCGGACCGATCGCCTCTACCTGTGGGTGCATGAGAAGAACCCGCGGGCCGAGGCGTTCTATCGGAGGTCGGGCTTCGAGCGGACCGGCAAGACGATCCCGTCGCCCTTGGACGCGTCGTTCACCGAGTACGAGTTGGCGCTCGATCGCCCGTGAGCCGGGCGCTCTGAGTGGTGGGGCGTCGGGCCATACCGCGCCGGCACAGGCAGCGCCGACCGACACCAGTACCAGCATGTGCACCGACGCCCGAGAACGTTCGGCACGCGTTCAGTTCGCGTTCGGTTTCTGCGGCCGAGCGCCGGGCAGCCGCTTTCTGTACGGGTGCGGGCCGACTCCGATCTTCGGGCTGCCGCGGGCTCTGTGGGAGCGGGTGCAGGGCCATTGCCGCGGGGGTGGTGGTGCGGAAGGGTGGCGGTGCGGCCGGTGCCACTGAGGACACCGGTGCCAGAGGGAGCGCGTCCAGGGCGCGCCGATGAAGGGAAGCCGCGGATGGCCACAGATGCGTCGTCTGAGAGTTCGTTAGAGGGTGAGGAGCGTCCGTCGCAGGCCGATACGGCCGATGCGGCCGCGCCGCCGGTCCGCGCACACGGGCGCGAGCGCGTCCGCGGGCGCGCGCTGCGGCGGGCGTCGATCCTGACGGTGGCGTCCGTGGTGGGCGTCCTGCACCTGACCGGAGGCGCTATCGCCGATCCTTCCGGTGCGGACGGTGGGGCGCGCGCGGGTTCGTACGGGAGCGACAGCAGCGGGCAGGCAGGGCTGAGCGGGACCGGTGGCGGCACCCAGTCCGGGGCGATCGGCCTCGGCGCCACCTACGGGAACAGCTCGAACGGTGCTCCCGCGTCGGCCGGGATGAGCGTCGGCGACGGGAAGACCGGGGCCGGTGCCTCGGCCTACGGCAGTGGTACGAACTCGGCCGGGGCGGGTGCGTCCAAGGCCGGGCCCGGCGGCGGAGTGTCGGTCGGCGATGCCACGGCGACCGGCAGCGGGGCGGGAGCCAACTCCAACGCCTCGACCAGTAAGGGGACTTCGTCGGCCGAGGCGAGCGGCGGCGCGCAGAGCGCCGGCGCGACCAGCGGGTCCAGCCAGAACGGGGCTGCTGCCTCCGCGAGCACCAAGGGCGGGGGTTCCTCCGGGGCCAACGCGGATTCCGGTCCCGCCGGTTCGTCCGCTGCGGCTTCCAGCCCCAGCGGCAACACCTCGGCGAGCGCCGCCTCCGGGCCGCTCGGCAGCGCCGGTAAGGCCGGGGTCGGCGTGTCCGGCTCGTCCGCCAGCACGTCGGCGGCCGGTACGTCCGCTGCCGGCACCGACGCCGGCGGCAGTCAGGCGCAGGCGTCCGCGACCAGCACTTCCGGGCCGACCTCCGCCACCTCCACCGGTGTCGGCAGTCCGCTCGGCGGCGTCTCCTCGGCGACCGCCTCCGCGCCCAACGGTGGCACCGCCACCGCCCAGGCGCCCGGCGCCGCGCCCGCCAGCATCTCCGGGCCGCCCGGGACGAGCGTCTCCGCGAGTGCCTACAGCGGGGCGATAGCCGGTACGCCCGGGGCGATGCTCGGGTCGCCCTGGGGGGCGACCACGACATCGAGTTCGGCCCCGGCCGACTCCGCACCGGCGTCCGCTCCGGCCGACTCCGCACCGGCCTCGGCCCCGGCGGACTCCGCGCCGGCCTCGGCTCCAGCCGACTCGGCGCCGGCGGCTGCTGCTGCTCCGGCAGGGGACACGGCTGCCGCGTCCGCGCCTGGTGACGACGGTACGGCCGATGCCGCTTCCGCCGACGCGGGTGACGCGGGGGATGACGGCTCTTCTGCCGCCGCCGGGGATTCCGGGGACGCCGGGGACGCCGGTGACAACGGGGCTTCCGCGGACGGAGCTTCGTCCGACGGCGCCTCTGCCGATGGGGCTTCCTCTGACGGAGGTTCCGCCGATGGGGCTTCCGGCGGTGACTCCGGTGCTTCGGCGTCCGGTGGCGACGGGGGTTCCTCCGACGGGGGTTCCTCTGATGGAGGCTCCTCCGACGGCGGCGGCTATGGCGGTTACGGCGGCAGTGACGGCGGTGCTTCGGCGTCCGGCGGCAGCAGCGGTTCCTCCGACGGCGGTTACGGCGGGGGCGACGGCGGCGGCGAAGGGTCCGGCGGATACGGCGGTGGTTCCGGCAGCGGTGGCGACGGCGGTGGCGGTGACGGCGGTGGTTCCGGCGGTGACGGCGGTGGTGGCTCCGGTGGCGGTGACGGTGGCGGTTCCGGCGGTGGCGGTGACTAGTGCCCCTCCCGGCAAGGTGTGCCCCGCTCGCCGCCCCGGCACGCGCGCCCTCCCTCCAACCTTCGGCGGGTGGGGGTGCCCCCGGCGTTGGCCGAAGGCCCGAGTAGGCCCACGCCGAAGGCCATGGGGGAGCGCCAGCACGCCTCGCCACCGGGCAAACCTTGCCGGTCACGGCACCAGTACGCGTCTGGCGCGTCACTGACCCCGAGGGCTTCTCCGTACGGGCAGAACCGGGCGACCGGCCGCGGCATCGTCGTGGCC
>NZ_JACEGK010000708.1:0-3111 GCF_056859195.1 Streptomyces sp. NH27 | reverse complement strand
CACCAGGGCGACCAGGACCACGACTGGGAACACGACGACTACAGCCACCGGGCGTACCGAGCCGGCGAACCGCCCACCCGGTGCCGATGCAGCGACACGCACCAGGTCCCGGCCGTCCTCGGTCACGGTCGGCGAGCGACGTGACCCGCCTCAGCCCGGCAGAGCGTCCTCAAGCTGCGTCAGCTCTTCCATGCTCAGTGTGAGATCCGTGGCCTTGGCCGAGTCGCGGATGGAGGCCGGTCGGCTGGCTCCCGGTACGGGAATCACTGCCGGGGAGCGGGCGAGCAGCCAGGCCAGGGCGATCTGCTGGGCGCTGACGCCGCGGTCGTCGGCAATGCGGTGGAAGGCAGTGCTGGCGGAGGTGGGGCCGGAAGGGCCGTCGAGGGAGCTGCGCCGGATGCCGCCCAACGGGCTCCAGGGTAGGAAGGCCAGGCCCAGCTGTGTACTCAGCCGCAGCTCGGGCTCGCTGTCGCGGACGGCAGGGGAGTACTGGTTCTGCACGGAGACGAGTCGGTTGCCCAGGATCTGATGCGCCTGGCGGATCTGGGCGGTGGTGACGTTGGAGATCCCGGCGGCGCGGATCGTGCCGGCGTCGAGCAGCTCGCACAGCGCGCCGACGGACTCTGCCCAGGGCACGGCCGGGTCAGGCTTGTGCAGCTGGTACAGGCCGATCGCGTCGACGCCCAGGCGCTTGGCGGAGGCTTCGGCGGCGCGCTTGAGATGTTCCGGGGTGGCGGTGACGGTCCAGCTGCCGTCGCCGGGCCGACCGCGGCCGCCCTTCGTGGCCACCAGGACGTCGGAGGTGTCGCCGCCGTAGCGGGCCAGGGCTCGGGCGATCAGCAGTTCGTTGTGGCCCACTTCGTCGGCGTGCCAGTGGTAGCTGTCGGCGGTGTCGATGAGCGTGACGCCGGCGTCGAGGGCTGCGTGGATGGTGGCGATGGCCCGCGTCTCGTCCGGGCGGTGCTCGATGGACAGCGGCATGGCACCCAGGCCGATGGCGCTGACGGTGGTATGGGCGATGGTGCGGTACTGCATGATGGCTCTGCTCCTCTCAGGCGGCAGGTGACGGCTCGATGTCGAGGGCTTCGAGAACGGCGCCGGGCAGCCAGTCGGTGGTGCGGGAGAAGGAAAAGCCCAGCTGCTTCGCGTGTGCGTTGCTCATGGCGTAGTGGCGGTCGAAGGAGAACGGCGAAGCCTCCTCGCCCGACGGGACAGTCCGGTAGACGGGCTCCCGGCCGACCTGTGTGGCGATGATCGCGGCGAGGTCGTATACGTCGAGCGGGCCGTCGGAACAGGCGTTGACCGGACCGGTGAAGTCGGCTGTGGTCGCCCACATCAGCAGGTCCGCCAGCTCCTCGTAGTGGATGAAGACCGTGGGCAGCGCCTTCGCGTGCACAGTGATCTCATCGCCCCGGGCGATGCGCTCGGCGTAGTGCGCCAGCCGGCCGGTGAACTCCTGCGCACCGCCGCCGAGCACATGGGCGCTGCGCACACTGGCGAACTCGAAGCTGCCGGCGTGGGTGAAGACGGCCTCCGCCTGGCGCTTGCCCTCGGCGTAGTGCGCCTCCAGGTACGCGTGGTCGTGCCAGGGCAGGTCCATGGCCACCAGCCAGCTGGCCGGGTCCACGCTCTCCTCCGGCACCGGCGTGCCCGGCGGGACAGTCGGCAGCGCGGCGGTCACCGGGTCGTAGACCTCGATCGTCGAGGTCATGACGTAGCGCCGGGTGCGGCCGGCGAAAACGCGGGCGGCGACAGCGGCCTGCACGGGGGTGTAGCAGACCTGATCGACAACCACGTCGAAGGTCCGCCGGCCGAGCACGGCGATGAGGGCGGCCTCGTCGTTACGGTCGACGACCAGATGCTCGACACCGGCGGGCGGCTGGGCGGAGCCACGGTTGATCACAGTGACCTGATGACCCGCCGCCCGCAGGCGCTTCACCAGGAGCTTTCCGAAGTACCGGCTTCCGCCGATGACGCAGATCTTTTGCATGCCCCGATCCTGGACGTCTACCGTCATCAGTAGAAGTACCGACTTACTGGATGCGTATTAAGGAGAACTGTTGATCGACGTGCAGCGGCTCCGTGTCCTGCGGGCGGTGGCAGAGCACGGCAGCTTCAACCAGGCGGCCACGGCCCTCCGTCTCACCCCCTCGGCCGTCTCCCAGCACGTGGCCGCCCTGGAGCGCAGCCTCGGCGCCCGGGTCGTCGCCCGCAGCACCCGCGGCGTCACCCTCACCCCGGCCGGCCAGATCATGGTCGGCGCCGCCGAATCTGTCGCCGCCGAGCTCGAACACGCAAAGCAGCAGATCGACCAGCTCAGCACCGGGCGCGCCCAGCTCACCGTCGCCACCTTCACCAGCGGCGGCAGGATCCTGCTGCCCGCCGCTCTCACCCGGCTCATGGCAGCCCATCCCCGCACCGTGCTCCACATCAGGGAGGGCGAACCCGAGGACATCCTGCCGCTCGTCCGCCAGGGCGCCGTCGACCTCGCACTCGCCTACCACTTCGACGGCCCGCTACCCGCCTGGCCGGGCCCCACCTCCGGCCTGGAGTGGACCCCACTCCTGGAAGACCCCCTGCACGTCGTCCTGCCGGAAAGGCATCGGCTGGCCGGGAGCGACGTACTCGACCTGGCCCAGCTGGCAGCCGAGCCCTGGGTGCTCGGCTGCCTGAAGACCGAGGCATACCTGCGCCGCTACGCCCAGCGTGCCGGCTTCGACCCGCAAGTGCGCGGCACCACCACCGACTACTTCTTCGCCCGCTCACTCGTCGCCGCGGGCATCGGCATCTCCCTGATCCCCTCCATCGCGCTCGCCCCGGAGATCCCTGGTCTACGCGCCGTCCCGATCAAACCGCCGGGGCCGATCCGGCACATCGGCGTCGCCGCAATCAGCCGTAGCGACCGGCCCCACGTCACGACGCTCATCCAAGCCCTTCGCGAGCAGGCAGTGCAGCAGCACTCGGGGCATTGACCCCACCTCGGGCAACCCCGGAGCGCCGCCGCGACCTTCCCTGTGTCCTCCACCGGCAGCGGTCCCCGCGTCGTACCGTGCTCGGCCGGCGAGGTCCCCCCGACCAGTTGGCCCGGCTGCGCCTCACCCACTGCTGTCC
>NZ_JACEGK010000707.1:0-3136 GCF_056859195.1 Streptomyces sp. NH27 | reverse complement strand
ATCCCCCACCACACACTCCAGGGAGCACCGTGAACGACAACGTCCTGCGGATCGGCATCGGCGGACCCGTGGGGTCGGGGAAGACCGCGCTCATCGAGGCGCTGGTGCCGGTGCTGATCGCCCGCGGCCACCACCCCTCGGTGATCACCAACGACATCTACACCCAGGAGGACGCGCAGCACATCCGCCGTACCCTCGACGGAGTCCTGGCGGCCGACCGCGTCGTCGGCGTGGAGACGGGCGCCTGCC
Source organism: Streptomyces sp. NH27 (assembly GCF_056859195.1). Classification (NCBI taxonomy): domain Bacteria; kingdom Bacillati; phylum Actinomycetota; class Actinomycetes; order Kitasatosporales; family Streptomycetaceae; genus Streptomyces; species Streptomyces sp. NH27. The sequence goes on along the minus strand of NZ_JACEGK010000707.1, from coordinate 2,887 downwards.
CGCACACCGCCGTGCGCGACGACCCCACGATGAACCTCGCGGCCGGCGCCGAGATGCTGGAGCGCTTCCCCGACACCGACATGCTCTTCTTCGAGTCCGGCGGCGACAACCTCACGCTGACCTTCAGCCCGGCACTGGTCGATCTGTTCCTCTTCGTGCTGGACACCGCCGAGGGCGAGAAGATGCCCCGCAAGCGCGGCCCCGGCATCACCGAGTCGGACCTGCTGGTGATCAACAAGATCGACATCGCGCAGTACGTGCGGACCGACATCGGCGTCATGGAGGCCGACGCGCACCGGGTCCGCGAGAACCGCCCGGTCGTGCTGACCGACTGCCTCGCCGGGGTCGGCATCGACTTCGTCGCGACGTACCTGGAGTCCCGCCGAAAGGTGCTGGTCTGACGTGCGGGGTGCCCCGGCCCGTCCCCGGCCCGACCGGCTCGCCCCCGGCTACTACACCGCCGCCCGGGTCCCGCCCGAGGTGGTCGGCCCGGCGGCGGTGCCCGACACGCTGCCCGCCGGTTCGCCGGCCAAGGTGGGCATCCTCGACCTGGCCTTCGCGGTGCGGGGCGGGCGCACCGAACTCGTCGAGCGCTACCAGAAGACGCCGTTGCAGATCATGCGGCCGCTGTGGATCGACCCCGCGCAGCCCGGCATGAGCTACGTCTACCTGATGGCCACCGGCGGCGGCGTCGTGCAGGCCGACCGCTACCGCATGGACTTCCGCTGCGGGCCGGGCACCCAGGTGCACCTGACCAGCCAGGCGGCGACCAAGGTGTTCAGGACCGAGTACGACTACGCGACCCAGCTCGTCCATCTGACCGCCGAGGCCGGCAGTTACGTGGAGTACCTGCCCGACCCGGTGATCCCGTTCAAGGACTCCAGGTTCTACCAGCGCACCGAGGTCACCGTGGCCCCCGGCGCGACCGTTCTGCTCGGGGACACCCTCACCGCGGGCCGGCTCGCCCGGGGCGAGCGCCACCAGTACCGGGCGCTCGCCACCGATCTGGTGGTGGCCCGGCCGGACGGCACGCTGCTCGCGATCGACACGCTCCGGCTGACCACCGGCCGGCCCGGCGACGTGCCCGGCGGCGGTCCCGCGGTCTTCGCGGGCAGCGACCACGTCTCCTCGTTCTTCGTGGTCACCGACCGTATGCCCGCCGCCGAGATCGCCGACGCCCTGCACGAGGCGCTGGCGGGATTCGGGGTCCGGTACGGCGTCAGCGTGCTGCCGCGGGACTGCGGCGCCTGGGTCCGGCTGCTGGACAGCGACCCGATCAAGGTCACCGCCGCCCGCACCGCGGCGTGGCATCGCGTGCGCGAACTGCTCACCGGCCATCCGGCCCCCGATCTGCGCAAGACGTAGCCACTCGCGCAAGGCGCGGTCGCCCGCGCAAGGCGTGGTGACCACCCGACGATCAACCCCCGCCCCCCTGTGAGGTATCCCAGTGAACTTCGCTCCCGCGCCGATGCCGCCCGCCTTCGACTCCGGTGACACCGCGTGGCTGCTGGCCGCCACCGCCATGGTGCTGCTCATGACGCCGGGGCTGGCGTTCTTCTACGGCGGCATGGTGCGCACCCGGCACATCCTGATGATGATCAAGATGAGCTTCGCCGCGCTCGCCTTCGGCACGCTCCTCTGGTGGGCGATCGGCTACACCCTGGCGTTCGGGCCGGACGTCGGCGGCGTGGGGCTGATCGGCAACGTGGACCACGCGTTCATGCGCGGCATCGGGCTGACCACGCTGACCGGGCACATCCCCACGTATGTCTTCAGCACCTTCCAGATGGGCTTCGCGATCATCACGGTCGCCCTGATCAGCGGCTCCATCGCGGACCGGGCCACCATGCGGGGCTGGCTCGTCTTCGTCATGCTGTGGCTGCTCATCGTCTATGTGCCGCTCGCCCACTGGGTGTTCGACCCGGACGGCTGGATCGTCAAGCACCTGGGCGCGCTCGACTTCGCGGGCGGCCTGCCGGTGGAACTCGACTCCGGGGTCGCCGGTCTCGCGGTGGCGCTGGTGCTGCGCGCGCCGCGCGACTTCGCCCGCCGGGAGGAGCGGCCCAACAACATCCCGCTCGTCGTGATCGGCGTCGCCCTGCTGTGGTTCGGCTGGTTCGGCTTCAACTCCGGCTCGGCGCTGACCGATCAGGGCGCGGCGGCCGGCGCGTTCATCAACACGCAGTTGGGCGCGGCGGCCGCGATGATCACCTGGCCGCTGGTCGAGAAGTGGCGCACGGGCACCGTCACCACCGTGGGCGTGGTCTCCGCCGCGGTCGCCGGCATGGTCGCGATCACGCCCGCCTGCGGTGAGATCAACACTCTCGGTGCGGTCATCACCGGTCTGGTGGTGGGCGCGGTGTGCGCCTTCGCCATCACCCTGAAGTACCGGTTCAACATCGACGACACGCTCGACGTGGTCGGGGTGCACGGAGTCGGCGGGCTGATCGGCCTGATCATGGTGGGGCTCCTCGCCACCGCGCAGGTCAGCGGTAAGAAGGGCCTCTTCTACGGCGGCGGAGGGGGCCTGCTGGGCCGTCAGGTCGTCGCGATCCTCGCGGTCATCGCGTTCTCCTTCATCCTCACCTGGATCATCGCGAAGGTGGTCGACATGACCGTCGGGTTCCGCGCCGCGGAGGAGTACGAGAAGGTCCCGGGGGCGGACCGGGAGCGTGCGTACGATTTCCAGACCGCCGAGCGTCTCGGCGCCCTCGTCTCCGGCAGGCCGGTCAGCAGCAACGACGAACTCGTCCGGCAGATCGCCACGTTGCTGCGGGCCCGGAAGGAATCCGACTGAGCGTCAGCGCGGCGGTGGCGATCCGGCCGGTACGGGAGCGGGTGTACGGGCGCGGGTGCGGACGGGCGGTGCGGACGGGTGGGGCGGGGG
>NZ_JACEGK010000706.1:0-3165 GCF_056859195.1 Streptomyces sp. NH27 | reverse complement strand
GCGAGGCGCTGCGGCGGCTGCGGGACGCGCAGAAGAGCGCGAAGGGCGTGTCGCTCTACTCGCGGTACGTGAACCGGCCGGTGGGGCGGGTGCTGGCGGCCGGGGCGTACCGGGCCGGGCTGAGCCCGAACCAAGTCACCCTGATCAGCGCCGCGTTCAGCGCGGCCGGGATCGCCGCGGTGGCGGTGGCGAACCCGTCCTGGCCGCTCGCCGTGGCCGTCTACGCCGCACTCGCCGTCGGCTTCGCCTTCGACTCCGCCGACGGCCAACTCGCCCGGCTGCTGGGGAAGGGCGGCCCGGCGGGGGAGTGGCTGGACCACGTGGTGGACTGCGCGAAGATCACCGCGCTGCACGCCGCCGTGCTGGTCACCTTCTACCGTCACTTCCAACTGCCCGCCGAAAGCTGGCTGCTGGTGCCGCTCGGCTTCCAACTCGCCGCCGTGCTCATATTCTTCGGCGGTCTGCTGACGGACAAGCTGAAACCGAAGGGGAGTTCGGGCGGCCCGGCGGCGGCGCCGTCACGGCTGCGCGCGGTCGCGCTGCTGCCGGTCGACTACGGCGTGATGTGCGCGGTGTTCCTGCTGCTCGGCAGCGAACGGGCCTTCCGCTACGGGTACACCGCGCTGTTCGCGGTGCACGTGCTGTTCCTCGCGGCCTTCCTGACGAAGTGGTTCCGCGAGCTCAAAGCGCTTCCGCGTCAGGTGGGTTGACCGGCGGTATGCCGGCCACCACGGCCCCCGCGCCGCTGCCGGAGCTGCCGGAGCCGGAGCCGGGACCGACTCCGGGACCGACTCCGGGGCCGGTGAGAATGTCCAGGGCGCGGCGCAGCTGGGTGCTGGAAGTGTGCACGGTGTAGGGGAAGTAGACGATCTCGACGCCGACTGTCGCGAACTTCTTCTCCAGTCGCCGCCCCTTCTCGGTGCCCCGCCAGTCGTCGCCCTTGAACAGCACGTCGAAGCGCACCTGGCGCCAGGTCTCCAGCTTGTCCGGCACGGTCTCCACGAACGCGGCGTCCACGAACCGCACGCTGCGCACGATCTCCAGCCGCTCCACCAGCGGCACCACCGGGCTGCGGCCCTTGGCGAGTTGGGCCATCTCGTCGGAGACCACCCCCGCCACCAGGTAGTCGCACTGGCTGCGGGCGTGCCGCAGGATGTTCAGATGGCCCACGTGGAAGAGGTCGTAGACCCCCGGCGCGTAGCCGACCCGGTGCAGCATCATCCGACCCCCAGCCGTACACCGCTCCCCAGCGCTGCCGAGTCTCAGACGATAGCCGGACGTATCGCGGTCAATGGGGGATTTGCGGAACTCCGAACTTCAACGCTCGGCAAGCGCAGGTGTGGTGGCGGAGCGAACGACTAGGGTGTGCACTTGTCTGGATCTGGGGGTTGGTCCCGGGGGGAAGGAACGCTTCGTGGATTCGTCGGGTCTGCGCCGCAGGTTGTTGCTGGTCTCCACCAACTACGCGCCGGAACACGCCGGGATAGGGCCGTACGCCACGCAGATCGCCGAGCACTGGGCGGTCGGCGGCGCGGAGGTGCATGTCCTCACCGGCATGCCGCACTACCCGGCGTGGAAGCTCGATCCCGCGTATGCCGGGGTGCAGCGGGTCGAGGAGGACCGGGCCGGCGTGCGGGTGCACCGGCGCGGACACGCGGTGCCCGCGCGGCAGACCGCCCTGCGCCGGGCCGCGTTCGAGGTGAGCGTGCTGCGCGGCGGGCGCGACGAGCCGGCCGGGATGGGGCGGCCCGACGTGGTGTTCGCGCAGATACCGAGCCTGGCCGGCGGGGTGCTCGGGGCGCGGCTGGCCGAGCGCCACCAGGTGCCGTTCGTACCGATCGTGCAGGACCTGATGGGTGCCGCGGCCGCGCAGAGCGGGATGCGCGGCGGCGGGCCCGTCGGACTCGCCGCCGGACTCGTCGAGAAGTACGCGCTGCGGCGCGCCGCGCTCGTCGGGGTGATCCACGACTCGTTCGTGCCGAAGGTGGCCGCGATGGGGGTGCCGCCCGAGCGGATACGGGTGGTGCCGAACTGGTCGCATGTACGGCGCCCTTCGCGCCCCCGCGCGGAGATGCGGGCCCGGCTGGGGTGGCGGCCCGGGCAGACCGTGCTGCTGCACTCCGGGAACATGGGGCTCAAGCAGGGCCTGGAGGTGCTGGTCGAGACGGCGCGCTCGGCACCCGAGACCCGGGTCGTCCTGATGGGCGACGGCAACCAGCGCGATCACCTGCGCTCCCTCGCGGGCGGCCTGCCCAACCTGGACTTCCTCGCCCCGGCCACCGACGAGGAGTTCGCCGAGGTGCTGGCCGCCGCCGACTTCCTCCTGGTCACCCAGCGGGCCTCCGTCCGCGACATGAGCCTGCCGTCCAAGCTCACGTCCTACTTCGCGGCCGGCCGCCCCGTGCTCGCCGCGGTCGCCCCGGACAGCGGCACCGCCCAGGAGGTACTGCGCTCCGGCGCCGGCGTCGTCGTCGCGCCCGAGTCCCCGGGGGAGTTGCTCGCAGCCGTCCAGACCCTCACGCTCGACACCGCCCGCACCGCCGTACTCGCCGCCGCCGGCCCCGTCTACGTCGATGCGCACCTTTCCCGCGAGGCGGGGCTCGGCCGCATCGACGCGTTGCTCGCCGAGGCGCTGGCGGGGCACGCCCCCGCCGCCCCCGCGCCGACGGGTGTTGCCGTACCCGACGCCGTGCTCCCGGCGGCAGGCGGTGCCGCGCCCGATGTCGTCCCCGTGCCGGCAGGCGGTGCCGCGCCCGGCAGCCCTGCGAGTACGGTCGCTGAGGCGACGGCTGGTGTTGTGCCGGGTGCGGTGCCTGCGGCCGGGCCGGAGACGGCAGTTGGTGGGGCGGCTGTGCCTGGGGCGGCGAGTACGGCCGCTGAGGCGACGGCCACGGCCACGGCTGCGCCCGAGGGCGCGCCTGCCGCGCCGGGCCGTCCGTCCACGTCCCCGGCCGGAGCGGTCGCGCCGCCGCGGCCGACGGCACCGCCACCGCCTGCGGCACCTCCGCGTCCTTCCGTTCCGCCGCGTCCCGCCTCTTCGCCGCTGGCCGGTGCGGAACAGCCGGGCGCGGCACAGGAATTCGGCGCCGACGCCCCTGAGCCCCCGGCCGCGGAATCGGGTGAGGCGGAGCGCGATGGGGACCCGGTGACGGAATCGGCCGAGGC
>NZ_JACEGK010000705.1:0-3176 GCF_056859195.1 Streptomyces sp. NH27 | reverse complement strand
GTGTCCGGGAGTTCGTAGGCGCGGGCGGTGGGCAGGGCGGGGTTGTCGAACTCGAAAGTGCCCAAGCTCGCGGGGCTGCTGAGCGCGTGCAGCGGGGGGCTCGCGGCCGACGTTCTCGGCGGCCGGGGTGATGCTGCTGGCGTCTCGGCGGGTGATCACGGTTGCGCGCTCCGGGTGGTGGCGGTGATGACGGTGCGGTTCTCGGGGCGGACGGCCGGCGCCTCACGGATGTCAGCGTTCTCGACGAGGCGCACGCAACAGAAGTGAGGCCAATTCCAGCCGTGCGAAATCAATGAATGGTCGCACAGCCATCAGCCGACATTCAGTCCCGCCGATGTGAACGCGCCCTACAATGCCTTCCCTTTCCGCTGCGCCGCCAACGGCAGGGAAGTAACGCTCCCTGTCGCCTGCGACGTCAGCTACTTCCAACCAGACCCGCTCCCCCTCCACCATGTACGGGAAGCGGCGAATCTTTCGCCGATGGGATTCGAGAAGGGATTCGGCGTGATGGAGGAATGTGTTTCGGGTGTGACCGACACCGAGAAGCAAGATGAAGCCGCCAAGGTCATATATCCGGGCGAAGGGGGATTCTTTTCCCAGTGCGTAAGCCAGCGATTGTTTCGCGGTAATCTGTCGCGCTCGTGCTCCTACTGCCGCCACCGAGGCCCACGGGTGCCTGCTGCGGAGACGCTGTGGATCGGCGAGGACGGCTGATGGCAGGGCACCCAGGGCTGTGGGAAGATCATCGCGGAACAGCGGCACGGTCGCTCGTTGCGCAGCTACCTCAGCGCTTGGGTCTGCGCCGGCTTCCTGGCATGGGTCCTTGACGAGATCACTGGTAAACGTCGGCACCACTACGGTCCCCTGTGGGCCAATTCGTTCCCTCAGTGCTCTCAATAGCGTATCCGCACCCCCTTCGACGTGCCCGAACGCGGAAAGTGATGTGTGTACGATCACGACCGCGCCACTCGGCAGGTTGATCTCGCCCAGCCCCGTGAGTACGTCTTCGCGTGTTACTACCGCGTCAGAATGTTCAGCTCGGGGGGCACATGTCAAAAGCTTCGGGGAATTATGTTGAGCAACCATCTTCTTGTCCGCCCGAATCGTGGCTGGAAGGTTCTGTGGTAGCCGTCGTCGGCACGAACGGCCTCGTCGCTGCCGCGGTGCCCTCCGGATTCACTGCGCTGTCCGTATGTGGGCAATAGCCGCGGCCTGGTGCCCGAGCGGTCCACCCGACTGCTGGGGTTGAATCCGGCCGCTGGCCGCACGCCGGGGCCGGGCGGCCCAGGGTTGGCCGGTCACGTGCGCCCTTCGAGGTAGGCGGCCAGCTCACGGGTGACGCGGGCGGGCGCGGCGGCGCCCGCCAAGCTCTCGCGCAGCTGCCCGACGGTGCGGGCTCCGACCACGGGGACGACGCCGACCGGGCTGGCGACAGCCCGCAGATAGGCCAGGGCCAGTCCGTGCGGGGTCATCCGCAGCGCGGTGGCGACCTCGACGAGCCGGTCGCGGCGCGCCCGCGCCTGGGCGGTGTTGTAGGTCGCGGCGTGGTGGGCGGCGTGGCGGCCGGTGTGCCGGGCGGTGAGGAACCCGGCGGCCAGCGTGCGGTAGGGGGTGACGGTCATCTGGTGCCGGAAGGCCAGGTTGAGGTGGTCCGGGTCGGCTTCGACCAGCCAGGGTTCCGGCGGCGGCGCGGTTCGCCGGACCAGGCTCCACAGCGGGGTGGTGATCTCCGGGCGGGCCAGTCCGTCTTGGTGGGCGCGGTCGGCCCACTGCTGAAGGCGGCTGGTGGTCCAGTTGGAGGCGCCGACGCGGTCGGCGTAGCCGTCGCGGACCGCGCGGTCGGCGGCGTCGGCGATCTCGTCGACGCCGAGGCCGGGGTCGTCACGGTGAAGGACCAGGGTGAAGGGGATGCCGAGGCGCTCGGCGCTGCGGCGGGCCTGGTCGAGGATCGTCGCGGGGCGCAGGTCGCCGCGGCGGAGGGCGACGGGGGCGGCGGCGACGCCGAGGCCGGCGGCGGTCTGGGTGGCGGTGGCGTTGAGGGTGTTGGCGTCGCGCATCCGGTCGGGCGGGATGTCGGCGAACGCGAGGGTGTTGTAGCCGGTGAGGCCGGTGGAGCGGGCGGCGCCGCTGAGGGTGACGAGGGCGCCGATCACCCACAGCGGGGTGCTCGCGGTGAGGAAGGCGCAGCCGACCATGGTCCCGGCGAGGACGACGCCCGCGGCGGCCAGCACCGCGCGGTAGCCGAAGCGGCCGAAGAGGAAGCCGGTCGCGGGCTTGATGCCGATGTTGCCGACGAAGACGAAGAGCACCAGGGCGCCGGAGCGTACGGCGCTCCACCCGAAGATCTCCTGGAAGAGCAGCGGCAGCAGGAAGGGCGCCGCGGAGACGGAGATCCAGAAGGCGGAGCCGCCGGAGACGGAGGCGCGGAAGGAGTGGGTGCGCAGCGTGCCGAGGTCGATCAGCGGACGCTCGGCCCGCCGCAGGTGCCGCAGCGCGAGGGCGAGCAGCAGCAGGGAGGCCGCGCCGAGGCCGGCGGCGCGCGGCCAGGGGGCGTTGGCGTCGGAGAGCAGGTGCCCGGTCCAGGTGAGCGCGCCGAGCCCCACCGAGGTCCACACCAGCCCGAGCCAGTCCAGCGCGCCCACCCCGGCGACCGGGCCGCCCTCGATCAGCCGCCAGGCGGCGGCGAACGCGATCAGCCCGAGCGGGATGTTGATCAGGAAGAGCCAGTGCCAGCTCGCGTACGTGGTGATCACACCGCCCAGCAGCGGCGCGGCGACCGGCGCGATCAGCGCGGGCCAGACGATGTACGACACGAGCCGTGGGATGTCGGGCTTGGCGATCCCCGACAGCGCGACCAGCCGCCCGACCGGCACCATCATCGCGCCGCCCGCGCCCTGGAGGACGCGCAGCGCGACCAGTTCGCCGAGGCTGGACGCTGCGGCGCAGGCCAGCGAGGCGACGGTGAACAGCACGATCGCCGACAGGAAGATCCGCCGGGCGCCGCAGCGCGCGGTCAGCCAGCCGCTCAACGGGACCAGTACGGCGAGGGTGAGGACGTACGCCGTGACGACCAGGCCGACCGCGGTGGCGGAGACGCCGAGGGACGCGCCGATCCGGGGTGCGGCGGTGGAGACGATGGTGCCGTCGAGGTTCTCCATGAAGAGGCAGCCCGCCAC
>NZ_JACEGK010000704.1:0-3206 GCF_056859195.1 Streptomyces sp. NH27 | reverse complement strand
GGGACTTCGCGTCGATCGCGTCGATCGTCGCGGAGGCGTTGGTGGCGACCCAGATGGTGGAGGCGGTCGCCGTGACGGTGGTCGGGACGTGCTTGACGCCGACGGTGGCGATCACCCGGTCGCGGGCCGCGTCGATCACGGAGACCGTGTCGTCCTTGGAGTTGGTGACGTACAGCCGCGAGCCGTCGGGGCTGACGGCGACCTGCCACGGCATGCGGCCGACCCGGACCCGCGTGAGGACCCGGTGGGTGCGCGTGTCGATCACCGAGAGGGTGTCGTGCCAGGTGTTGACCACGTAGACGCGGGTGCCGTCGGGGTGGACGGCGACGCCGTTGGACCCGGCCTGGTCGGTCAGCAGCGCGTGCTGCTCGCCGGTGCCGGTGTCCACCACGGAGAGGCCGTCGTAGCAGGAGACATAGAGCGTTCTGCCGTCCGTGCCGGGCGCGATGGAGTGCGGGGTGTTCCCGGTCTTCCAGGTGGCGGTGACCTGGTCGGAGGCGGTGTCGATGACCGAGAGGGTCTGCGAGCCGCCGAACCCGGTGTCGGGGCCGGTGTTGGCCACGTAGACGCTGCGGCTGTCCGGTGAGGTGGCCAGGCCGTGCGGGTAGGGGCCGACGGTGATGCTGGAAGTGACCTTGCCCGTGGCGGTGTTGTAGACGGAGACCGCGTTCTCGCCCGAGCTGCTGATGTACAGCTTGCCGCCGTCGGCCGTCTTCGTCAGGCCGTAGGGGCTCACACCGGCCCTGACGCTGGCCACGAGCTGGCGGGCGGCCTCGTCGATCACCATGAGCGTGAAGCTGCACACGCCGACGGTGTAGACATAGCTGCCGGTGGTGGGGCCGACGCCGGGCACGGCCTCCTGGATGCCGGGGAAGTCGGTGCCCGCGGTGCCGTGCGGGAAGTCCGAGCGATGCGTCGTGGCGTTCTCGACGATGCGGCTGATGGCGTACGGGCGCGGGCCGGCCTGCCCCGCCGAACCGGCTTTGGGCGCAACCGTGTCGGGCTTGGACTGCCCGCCCGGCGGCTCCTGGTGCGGCGGCGTCTGGTCGGCGCCGGGGAACGTGGTCGGCGGCAGCGTGGCGACTTCGTGCTCGGCGGCCCAGAACTGGTCCTTGGTGCCCGGCAGTTGCGGGAACGCCCGGGACTTGCGGAGCCCGAGCGCGGAGGTCAGGTCGCCGAAGGTCCTGCGGCGCCAGTCGGTGATGTTGGTCTCGCGCACTCCGGTGATCCGCTCCAGGAAGCGCAGTACCGAGGTGTGGTCGAAGGGTTCGCCGGCGACGTAACCCCCTTGCGTCCAGGGCGAGACGATGAGGCACGGCACCCGGACACCGGCGCCGATCGGCACGTCGCCGACGAACTCGCCCGGCGTGCCGGCCGGTGGCGCCGGCGGGATCATGTGGTCGAACAGGCCGTCGTTCTCGTCGTAGTTGACGATGAAGACGGTCTTGCGCCACACGTCGGGGTTGGCCGCGATCGCGTCCAGCTGGAGGGCCAGGAAGTCGCCGCCGGCCGCCGGGGTGTAGTCCGGGTGTTCGCTCTGCTCCGAGGTCGGGATGATCCACGAGACGGTCGGCAGGCGGTCGTTGAGCGCGTCCCGCGCGAACTGGTCGGCCGGGCCGATGGTCATGGCGTGCTCGTAGAGCGGCTCACCGGGCTTGGCGTCCTGGTAGCTCTGGAACCACTCCAGCGGGTTGGTGCCGTAGTCGTCCTCCTGCTGGTAGACGTGCCAGGAGACGCCTGCCGCGGTGAGGCGCTCCGGATAGGTCGTCCAGCGGAACGGGGAGGGGATCACGTTGCTGGTCACCGGACCGCCGGCCAGGCCGTCGGGGTCGATGGTGCCGGACCAGTGGTACAGCCGGTTGGGCCAGGTCGGACCGAGGAGCGAGGAGAAGTACGAGTCGCAGAGGGTGAACGACTCGGCGAGCGCGAAGTGGAACGGGATGTCCTCGCGCTGGTAGTAGCCCATCGTGTAGGGGCCGTTGGCGCCGTCGGCCGCCCGGTGGGCGGGCAACCACTGGTCCATCCGGCCGCCGTTGACCGCCGCGTGCTGGACCGTCCAGGCGTGGCTGGTCGACGGGATCGCCTGCGAGCTGGTGGACTTGGTGTCGAGGTGGAAGGGCAGGAGGTAGCCGTCGGGGTTGACCGCGTCCGGCTGGTAGAAGACCGACCGCCCGGTGGACAGCGTCGCCGCGTCCGGGTCGTCGAAACCACGGACTCCGGGCATGGTGCCGAAGTAGTGGTCGAACGACCGGTTCTCCAGCATGAGGATCACGACGTGTTCGATGTCGTCGAGGGACCCTGGGTTCTTGGGCGACTCCGCCATGGCGCGCTGGAGGTTCGGTGGGAGCAGCGCCATCGCCGCCGCGGCGCCGCCGGCACCGAACGTGGACTTCAGGAGTCGTCGACGCGAGAAATCAGCCATGCCACACCTTCACTGCCGAAGATCGTGAACGGTCGTACGACACGCCACGCGGTCGTACGACGCGAGGAGACCGAGCTGTCGCTTGCGAGCTGTTGCTGGTGAGCTGTCGCCTGTGAGCTGTCGCCTGTGCGAGGCGGCGGGCATTGCGGGCATTGCGGGTATTGCGGTGAACCCGCCGGGGCATGGCCGCGGAGAGCGGCTCACGCGGCCCGCGCGCCTCATGTCGGGCCGTGTCAGTAGACGGTGACGTCCCAGTGGTTGCCCTCGTCGCAGTAGAGGTTGCCCGATGCGGCCTGCCACTGCGGGTAACCGTCGCCGCGGTAACCGATGTAGGTGAAGCTGTTGTGCACGTAGTTGTCGATGCACGAGTTGTGCGCCAGGTCGACCTTGTAGCCGTTGTAGTGGCTGTAGGTGCCCGAGGCGTGCCCGACCTCGGTGCCGCCGGTGATGTTGATCGCGCAGCCGCTGGCCCCCTTGAGGGTGACCATGGCGTCGACGGTGCCGGAGTTGATCTGGTCGAAGGACGTACACGTCGAGTTGGAGCGGGTGGTGCAGTTGCCGCTGGAGCTCCAGGTGACGCCCGCGGCGGACAGCTTGGCGGCCGCCGCCGACTGGGACATCTTGGTGCCGCTGGCCTGGGCGAACGGGGCCGCGACCAGGAGGACGCCGGCCGCGGCCACAGTGGCGAGGGCGAGTCGACGAGGGTGGGTGGACACGGGGCCTCCTGTGATGGGGGAGGGGCGGGAGATGCTGACGCGCCCGGCTCTGAGGCGAGCTTGAGTCG
>NZ_JACEGK010000703.1:0-3215 GCF_056859195.1 Streptomyces sp. NH27 | reverse complement strand
GCCCTGTACCGCCCCCTGCACCGCCCCTTGCGCTACGGCAGCTGACGGCGCCCGGTGATCTTGCTCGCCCGCGCGCCGACACCCCACGCGGTGACCCGCCACAGCGCCTCGGCCACGATGTTGCGGCTCATCTTGCTGTCGCCGCGCTCGCGCTCCATGAAGGTGATCGGCACCTCGACCACGTGGAAGCCGGCCTTCACCGCGCGCCAGGCCAGGTCGACCTGGAAGCAGTACCCGGCGGAGGCGATGTCGCCCATGCCCAGGCTCTCCAGGGTCTGCCGCCGGAAGGCCCGGTAGCCGCCGGTGACGTCACGGATCGGCACGTCGAGCATCAGCCGGGAGTAGGTGCTGCCGCTCCGGGAGAGGTACTCGCGGTGCTTGGGCCAGTTCACCACCCGGCCGCCGGGAATCCACCGTGAGCCGAGCACCAGGTCGGCGCTCTTCAACGCGGTGAGCAGCCGCGGCAGTTCCTCCGGCTGGTGCGACCCGTCGGCGTCCATCTCGACCAGTACGTCGTAGTCGTGGTCGATCCCCCACTGGAACCCGGCCAGGTAGGCCGCGCCGAGGCCCTCCTTGCCCTTGCGGTGCATCACGTGCACCTGCGGGTCGTCGGCGGCCAGCTCGTCCGCCAACTTGCCGGTTCCGTCCGGGCTGTTGTCGTCGGCGACCAGAATGTCCGCCTCGGGCACCGAGGTCCGCACCCGCTTGACGATCGGCAGGACGTTCTCCGCCTCGTTGTAGGTGGGGATGATGACCAGGACCTTGCCGAGGGAGTCGAAGCTCCGCTGCTCGTCCTCGTTCACTGCTGCGTCTGCCCTTTCGCCATGCGCTTGCGCTCCAGCCTGCCGATCGCGGTGGCGGCCGCGCAGGACAGGAGACCAACCATAGCGAGTGCCCACTCAGGTGCCGCACCAACTCGGTCCGCGATGGTCCGCTCGTCGCGCAGCGGAATGTCGGCGCTGATGACCTGCTGGGTGAACTCCTTGCTGCGCTTCTCGATCGTCCCGTCCGGCTCGACCACCGCACTGATCCCACTGGTCGCCGCGGTGACCACGGCCCGGCCGTGCTCGACCGCGCGCAGCTTGGACATCGCGAGCTGCTGGTCAGGCTGGCCGGTGCGGCCGTAAGTTGCGTTGTTGGTCTGTACGACGATGGCGCGGGCCCCGGCGTTCACTGTGTCGCGCACAATTCCGTCGTAGGCCACCTCGAAGCAGATGACGTCGCCGAGCTTCGCCGGGCCGATCTGCATCACCCCGGTGCCCTTACCTGGGTAGAAGTCCTTCGGGATCTCGTTGAGCATCGGGATGACCTTGGTCAACTCTTTGCGAAACGGGACGTACTCGCCGAACGGCACGGGGTGCTGCTTTGTGTAGTGGGCGCCGGGGCCGGTGACCGGGTCCCAGACGATGCCCTCGTTCTGCACGTGCGCCTTGTCCGGGCCGTCGACCAGCGCACCGACCAGTATCGGCACGCCGACCGCCTGGACCGCCTCGGTGATCTTGTCGTACGCCAGCGGGTAGGTGAACGGGTCCAGGTCGGAGGAGTTCTCCGGCCACAGCACGATGTCGGGCTTGGGCACCTTGCCCGCCTTGATGTCCGCGGCGAGCTTCAAGGTGGCCTGCACGTGGTTGTCGAGGATCTTCATCGGGCGGCCGAGGAAGTGCATGCCGGGCTGCTGCACGTTGCCCTGCACGATGGCGATCTTCACATGGCCGACCGCGTTGGTGTGGATCGGCACGAGCAGGCCGGAGAGCAGCACGGCCGCGGACAGTACGAGGGCGCCGGCCGCGGGCAGGGCGCCGCGTACGGTCGGCGCCGGGGTCCGCGGGTCCGCGGCGCGGGCGCGGTAGGCCCGGAAGGCGGCGAGCGCCGCCGCGGCCAGCAGGGTGCCGCTGAGCGCCACCGCGAAGCTCACCAGCGGAGCGCCGCCGAGCGCGGCGAGCGGGGTGAACGGCGAGCCGGTGTTCGCGAACGCCAGCCGGCCCCATGGGAACCCGCCGAACGGCAGGCGGTCGCGGACCAGTTCCTGGGTCACCCACAGGCAGGCCGCCCACAGCGGCCACCACGGCAGCCGGCGGGCCACCACCATCAAGGCGGCCATCACCACCACGTACAGTGCCTCGATCGCGGACAGGCCCACCACGGCGAGCCAGATCACCGACCGCAGCCACACCAGCAGCCACAGGAAGAACGGGAACGCGAAGGCGAAGCCCAGCCACGCGCCCTGCCGGACCGTGCGGCCCTCCAGCACCAGCGCGAGGCCGGCCACCGCGACCACGGACAGCGGCCACACGCCGTACGGCGGGAACGCGGCGGCCATCATCAGGCCGAAGGCAGCGGCCACCCCACTCCTGGGGGCCGCTGCCCTGGCGGCGGCCTTCCACCGGGCGCGCCGCGTCACCGGTACGACCGGTACGACGCTCACTTCGGCGGGGGGCAGGACCCCGGTGGGCGCCGCGGGGGCGTTCGGCGGACGCAGGCGCACGTTCGCGGCCTTCCCTTGCAGGTGGAGAGAGCTGACGAAGGTGACCGTACCGCGTGTTCCTGGCGGTATGCCCAGGGCGGGTCCACCCAGGGCAACCACGCGGCGTGCCGCACCTACTCGGGGGCGCGGGGAACGGCGCGACCAGCCACTGACCAGGGGTGGTCCCTCAACCGGCGGAACGGGGCACCCCGGAGGGTCAGGGGCGCACAACGGGAGCGGGCCCGGACACCCTTCGGGCCGACCTGGGAACCGCTGGCTGCGGCTCGGCACCGAGGCCGTTGTCTACTGGGCGTCCGGGCCCTTCCCGGGTCACACCTGTCGATCGGGCGGCACTCCCCCCGCGTTCCGCGTCGCGGACACTGGACCTGGCTGCCAGTGGCGGCGCGCGTGCGGCGCGGCGCCCCATGGCCCAGCGGTGTTCGACGCACTCGCGGAGAGCCCCCGGTCCGACGTCCTGTGGTGGACCTGGCCGAACCTACTCGCCCCCGACCAGCCACTGTCAACACCCCTGTGACCTGCGGACTCCTCGTAAATCAGCAGGTCAGTGGCGAGGTGCCCGCGCGGCCGCGACACGCCGCCGCCGGTCCACCGCGCACCGTTCGGCCGCATAACGGAAAGCGCAGGTCACCCGTTCGGCGGGCGGTGGATCGTACGGCCGGCGACGACCGTGTGCAGCGCGGTGGGCAAGGGCGTTCCGGGGGTGAGGTCGGGCAGGCCGGGGGTGCCGGAG
>NZ_JACEGK010000702.1:0-3249 GCF_056859195.1 Streptomyces sp. NH27 | reverse complement strand
GGCCGCGGGCGACCAGCGCGCCATGGCGCGCTACTTCCTCACCGGCGAGCGCTTCGGCACGGCGGAGGCGATCAGGATCGGGCTGGTCACCGCGTGGGCGGACGATCTCGACGGCATCCTCTCCGGCCTGCGCGCCGCCGCACCGCAGGGCCTGGCCGCGACCAAGGAACTGACCGCGGCGGCACTGCTGAACCGGCTTGGCGCCGACGCCCCGACGATGGCCCAACGCAGCCACCGGCTCTTCGAGTCCGCGGACGCCGCCGAGGGCATGCGGGCGTTCCTCGAACGACGGGACCCGCCATGGGCGTTGTGACCGGCCGCGCGACCGCCGACCGCGAACCGCCGTATCCGGACGGGTCCTCACCGGACGGGTCCGATCCGGGCAGGTCCTCTCCGGGCGGGCCCCCTTCGGACGCCGACGCCGCCATCGGCCCCGACATCAGCCCCACCACCGGCAGCACTTCACACACCACCTCCGACCGCGAGCCCAAGCAGGACCGGGCCCGCGCCACCCGGCAGCGCATCCTGTCCGCCGCCGTCGCCTGCCTCGCCGAACACGGCTGGTCCGGCAGCACCGTTGCCGTGGTGTGCGCGCGGGCCGGGGTGACCCGGGGCGCCGCACAACACCACTTCCGCACCCGCGAGGAGTTGTTCACCGCGGCCATCGCGCACATGGCCGAGGAGTGGCAGGCCGCCGTACGCGAACGGGCCCGCGCGCTGCCCGGCCGCGGCCAGGACCGTACCTACGCGGTCGTGGACATGCTCGTCGCCGTACACACCGGCCCGCTCTTCCGCGCGGCGCTGCACCTGTGGGTGGCGGCCACCGACGAGCCGGCGCTACGCACCCGGGTGGCCGCACTGGAGGCCCGGATCGGCCGGGAGGCGCACCGGCTCGCGGTGGAGTTCCTGGCCGCGGACGAGTCGGTCCCCGGGGTGCGGGAGACCGTGCAGGCCACCTTGGACATGGCCCGCGGCCTGGGCCTGGCCAACCTGCTCAGTGACGACTCGGCGCGCCGGGCCGGGATCGTCCGGCAGTGGTCGCGGACGCTGGACGCGGTGCTGCGGCCCCCGACCGCGACCACGTGATCGCGGTCGGGCGGCCGCGATCGGGCGGCCGCGGTCACGTGGCCCGGCGAACCGGGCCCGCGACGTGAGCCCTTGACCCGGTGACGTAGGCCGGTTGCGTGCGCCGGTTGCGTAGGTCGGTTGCTCAAGCCGGTGATGCCGTCCCGGCGCCGCGACCCACCGGCCGGTCGCGGTCCCGGCACCCGCGCGTCAGTGCAGGGACGTGTCCGCGGGCCCGGTGGCCAGGCGGGTGAAACGCACGGTCATCCCGGACCGTTCCGGCGCGCAACACAGCAGCCCCGCCTGCGCCTTGGCGTCCGGGTCGAGCCACGCCACCCGGATCGTCCGCCACGGCTCCTGCTCGCAGCGGGCCCGCACCGTCACCGCGTCGCCCGACCTGCTGACCCGGATCGTCACCTCGCGGCCCGCCCACTCCGGGACCGGGGCGAGCGACCAGTCGGAGGTGCCGTGGGTGACGACCGCGCCGAGTTGCGGCAGGCCGTCGGAGATCTCGACGCCCGCCTTGATCCAGGTCGAGGCGTCGACCCTGACCAGGGCGCCCGCCTGGTCGTACAACTCGGTGAAGTCGGCGCGGAAGCCGACCTCGACGGCGGTGCCGGGCGGGAAGTCGGTGAGCAGGGCGTGGCCGTTGTCGTGCACGAAGCCGTAACTCGTGGTGCGCCAGAAGTCGCTGCCCGAGCTGGCGGTGACCAGCAGGTCGGTGCCGTCGACCGCCACGTCCGCGGGCGGGTTGAGCCATTCTCCTTGCGACCAGGACAGGTCACTCGGGACGGGGAGGGATGAGGTCACGTATGTACCGCCGTTCGGAGCCGCAGAGTTGGTAGCCGAGCCATATGTTGATCGCGAGCATAGGCGCGTTGCCGTCGTCGTTGGCAGTGGTGGCCTCGCGGTAGCCCTTCGCGCGGGCCAGGTACAGGGACTGGGCCTTGGCTGCCTTGGCCAGGCCGCGGCCGCGGAAGGGGCGGCGGATTCCGGTGCCGCCGGACGCGTAGTGCCGCACACCGTCGGTCTGCGCGATGACCAGCCCGGCGACCTCGCCGTCCACCACCGCGACCGTGCTCAGGTCGGCGTCGAAGTCGGGCCGGTCCCAGTTCAGGGCGCGCCAGTCGGCATAACTGAGGTGGTCGGCGGCGACGTCGCCCGGCTCGTCGCCGAAGCATTCCACGTCCGTGCGCCACAGCGGCCGCGGGTCGCGCTCCCACGCGACGGCCGGCAGCAGCAGTACGCCGCGCGGCAGCCGCGGGCGGGCCGGCAGCGGGCCGCCGGGGGCCAGGTCCAGCCGCAGGAACCGCGCCTCGCGGCCGGGGCGGTAGCCATGGGCTGTGGCGAAGCTCTCGCAGGCCGGTTCGGGATGCGCCCACGCGTAGCACGCGGTCGCGCCGATCGCGTCCAGATACGTCTCGGCGGCGGCCAGCAGCGCCCGGCCGGTGCCGCGGCCGCGGACGGCGGCCGCGACGTTGATGTTCACGAATGCCGCGCCCGCGTCCCGGGCATCGGCGAACAGCCCGGCCCTGGCGCATCCGACGATCCGCCCGCCCTCCACCGCGACCAGCACCCGGCAGCGCTGCCTGGCCGGCATGGCCACCGCCTGCGCGTGCACGCTCCTGGGCGTCGTCACCTGATACGGCTCCTCGGCGCGTAACAGCGCGCAGAGAGCGTCGGCGTCCGCGGGCTCGTAGTCCCTGATCGCCACCATGCTGCCGCACCCTACGCGGCCGATACGGCCCGCCGCCCTGGTTTTCCGTACACCCGTCCGGTCCGTACCCCCCGGACCGGGCCCGCTGGGTGGACCCTGGAAGGAGAAGGGGGGCGGCACGCGCTTTCAGGAGGCGAGCCCCGTGCCCAGAAGCGGATACGAACCGATGCAGGCTCGCAGCGCGCTACGGCTGCGCCTCACGTTCGCGCTGCTCGGTGTGGTGTGGGGCGCGGGCGCCGCGGTGCTCTTCGCACTGGCGAGCCTGCCCGGCTGGGCGGGGCTGTGCGCCTTCGTCGCGCTGGTCGCGGTGGTCGACGTCTTCGTCGTCCGCTACCGGATGCGTCAGGGCGCCCGCTACCAGCCCGGCCGCGACGAGCCGCCCAATCCGCCGACCGAGACCCGACATTCCAACGGCGCCGCGCGGCGCTGAGCGGGGCGGTGGCGGGCCGAGCTGGGCGGTGGCGGGC
>NZ_JACEGK010000701.1:0-3257 GCF_056859195.1 Streptomyces sp. NH27 | reverse complement strand
CCCCGGGCGTAGCCCCGCCCCCGCACGCCTACGGCAGGTACGCGGCGACCGCCTCGCGAATCGGGGCGAGGTCCACATCCGTGCCGATCGCCGCCTCGTCCGGCGCCTCGTCGCGGGACGGCTCGACGCCGAACAGGGCGCGGGTGAAGGGCGGGTAGACGGTGCGGCCGAGCAGGTCGCGGGTGATCGCGGCGCCGGCGTCGGGCGTCAACTGCCGCCGTTCGGTGAGGAACGCGGACAGCCGTTCGTGGGCGGTGGCGAAGATCGCGTCGTAGTAGCGGGCCGACGCCTCGGGGAGCCGGCCGGCCTCGGCGATGCCCAGCCGGCAGGTGCGCACCGTGGGCGTCCACAGCAGCATCTGGAGGAAGCGGCCGCAGAACAGGACGGCCGCTTCGGTGGTGTCGTCGCTGTAGTCGGCGGGCGTCCCGAGCTTGCCGAGGTACAGCTCACGCACCAGGTCGACGACGGCGAGGAAGAGGTTGTCCTTGCTCTCGAAGTGCGCGTAGAGGCTCCGCTTCGAGGTCTCGGCGCGTGCGGCCACCACGTCCATGGACGCGCGCTCGAAGCCCATCTCCAGGAAGACGTCCTTCGCCGCCCACAGGATGTGCTTCCGCAGTTCGTCACCGCGCTTCGCCATGCGGCGTCCTCTCTTGGTACTGTTCCGGCCACGAAGTAAACGGTACGGTAGAGTTTACTTCGGTTCTCGTTCACCGTCACCGGTCAGGAGAGATACATGATCGTCGTCACCACACCCACAGGCAACATCGGCCGACAGGTTCTCGGCGAGCTCTTCGCGCGGGGGTCCGAGCCGGGCGAGCCGGTCCGGGTGATCGCGCGCGACCCCTCCCGGCTCGCGCCCGACGTGCGCGAGCGGGTCGACGTCGTGCAGGGCTCGATGACCGACCCCAAGGTGCTGGCCACCGCGTTCGCGGGCGCGGACAGCGTGTTCTGGCTGGTGCCGCCGTACGCCGAGGGCGCCGAAGTCCCGGGCTACGCGGTGGACTTCACCCGGCCGGCGTGCGAGGCGATCACCGCGCAGGGCGTCCGGCGGGTGGTCGCGGTGACGGGGCTGGGGCGGCCCGTGGCCCCGGACGAGCCCGCAGGCGATGGGCTCGGCTCGCGGGCTCTGGACGAGCTGATCGAGAGCACCGGCGTGGCCTACCGGTCGCTGCGGATGCCCGCATTCATGGAGAACCTGCTCCAGCAGCTCGGGCCGATCAGGGACCAGGGCATGTTCTTCCTGCCGATCTCCGGGGACCGGACGATACCGACCTGCGCCACCCGCGACATCGCCGCCGTCGCGGCCGAGTTGCTGCTCGACGGCTCCTGGGACGGCCAGGAGGGCGTGCCGGTGCTCGGCGCCGAGAACCTGTCGTACGGCGACATGGCGCTCGTCATGTCCGAGGTGCTGGGACGGCCGATCCGCTTCCAGCAGGTCCCCGGCGAGGCGTTCAAGGCCCAACTGATGCGGAACGGGATGCCCGACGCGAGGGCGCAGTCCGTCGTGGACCTGCTCGCCGAGGTCGACGCCGGCTGCTACGACGCCGAGCCGCGAACGGCGCGGTCCACCACGCCGACCACCTTCCGCCAGTGGTGCGAGGACGTCCTCAAGCCGGCCGTCGCGGGCTGAGCGCGCGCTCGCGGCGGCCGTACGACCCCCGTATCCGGCGAACCCCCCGACCGATGGCGGGAGTTGCCCCCATACGGTCAGGTCTCGAGGTCGGGGGTCAGCCAGACGGGGATGCCGCCGAGCGCGGTGTGCAGGCGGGCTGCTTCGGTACGGAGGTGGGCGGACTCGTCGGGGTCGGGGGTGACCGTGGCCAGCGAGAGGAGCGCGGGGGCGGTGCCGACCAGGTGGCCGAGCGAGACGCGGATCCGCAGGGACTCGGTGAAGCCGTGCCGGGCCTCGGCGAGGTCGCCCTCGGTGGCGGCGAGGCCGGCGAGGTGGCGCCAGGTGGAGGCGGTGAGGAGGGTGTCGCCGTGCGCGACGGCGCCCGCGTGGGCGCGGCGGTAGGCGGCGCGGGCGGCGGCCGGGTTCTCCGCGATGTTCTCGGCGACGAGGCCACGCCGGAAGTCCAGCAGCGGGCGGCCGGGGGAGCCGGGGCCGAGCAGGGCGGCGCTGCGGCCGAACGCGGAGCGGGCCTCGTCGGCGCGGTCGCGTACCGAGAAGACGGTGGCGCCGTAGGCGAGGCAGCCGCGCTCCGAGGCGGCGGCGCCGCGCTCCTCGTCGGTGCTCGCCAGCGCCTCGGCGGTACGCAGCGCGTCCTCCGCCTCGGGCCACCCGTCGACCTGGTAGAAACACGCCTCTACCAGGAGTTCCGCCCTGTTCAGTGCGGCCCCGGCGGCGTCGGCGGCGAAGGGCGCGAGCAGTACCGCGGCCTCCGCCCAGCAGCCGCGTGCCCGCAGCCGCCACACGTCCGGTACCCCGACCACCGATTCCGACAAGGCGGTGTCCGCCACAGCATCTCCCCCAAGCGCGTCTTCGAGCCAGTGTGAGCAAGTGCGTGTGTGCATGTGTGTGGGTCCGCATGCGCAGTGGCGGAAGTCCAGCACGCGGAAGGGGCCCGCGCCAAGGGGTCGGAGATCACTTCTTGTGAACGGGATCACTTTCACGAGCGCACGAACGGCGCACGCGGGGCGCACACAGTGGTCACATCGGGCGCCCGCGCGGCTCGCCCGATGGGGACCGGGGAAGGCCGCCCGAGCAGGCCCGGTCAGCTCATCCGCAGGGCGAGGAAGAAGTCCAGCTTGTCCTCGAGCCGGGCCAGGTCCCGCCCGGTGAGCTGCTCGATCCGCCCGATCCGGTACCGCAGCGTGTTGACGTGCAGATGCAGCCGGGCCGCGCACCGGGTCCAGGACCCGTCGCACTCCAGGAAAGCCTCCAGCGTCGGGATCAGCTCGGCGCGGTGCCTGCGGTCGTACGCGCGCAGCGGGTCGAGCAGCCGGGCGGTGAAGGCGCGGCGCACGTCGTCGGGTACGAAGGGCAGCAGCAGGACGTGGGAGGCCAGTTCGTCGTGCCCGGCGACGCAGACCCGGCCCGGGCGGGCGGCGGCCACCCGGCGGGCGTGCCGGGCCTCCTCCAGCGCGCCGTGCAGCCCCTCGGGGGAGTTGACGGCCGCGCTCACGCCGATGGTCAGTCGGCCGTCCTCGGCCAGGCCCCGGGCGAGGGGGCCGCGGACGGCGGCCAGCAGGCGGTCGGCCCGTAGCACGACCGGCTCGCCGTCCGGGGGGTTGCCGTTGCCGGCGGGGCCGTTGGG
>NZ_JACEGK010000700.1:0-3273 GCF_056859195.1 Streptomyces sp. NH27 | reverse complement strand
GGGCTGGGGCTGGGGATACGGGTCACCGCGCACCTCCGTGGTCGGGCCGGACACGTACGCACGCGGCGGAGCGGCCCGGCCCGGCGGGCCACAGCAACATCTCCTCGGTGCGGCAGGAAGCCTGCGCCTCGGAGCAGCGCGCGGCGAAGGCGCAGCCCGTACCGGCCTCCGACGGCCGGGGCGGGTCGCCCGCGAGGCCGACCGGCGCGCGCCGTGAGGCCGGGTCGCCGATGGTCGGGAAGGCCCGGGACAGCGCCCGGGTGTAGGGGTGTTCCGGATGCTGGAGCACCTGCTTGGACGGGCCGAGCTCGACGATCCGGCCGGCGTACATGACCGCCAGCCGGTCGCAGGTGTGCGCCAGCAGCGACAGGTCGTGCGTGATCATGATGACGGAGATCCGGGACTCCCGGACCCGGTCGGCCAGCAGCTCCAGGATCTGCGCCTGGACCATGACGTCCAGTGCGGTGGTCGGCTCGTCGGCGATGATCAGGTCCGGGCGGCAGGCCAGGGCCATGGCGACCATCACGCGCTGCCGCTGGCCGCCGGAGAACTCGTGCGGATAGCTGCGGATGCGCCGGGACGGGATGCCGACGCTGTCGAGCAGTTCGGCGGCGCGGCGCTCGGCGTCCTTCACCCGGATCCTGTCGTGGAGCACCATCGGTTCGACGATCTGGTCCAGCACGGTGCGCACCGGGTTCAGTGCGCTCATCGCGCCCTGGAACACCACCGACGCACCGGCCCAACGCACCGCCCGCAGCCGGGCCCAGCTGGTGGTCAGCAGGTTCTCGCCGCGGAACAGCACCTCGCCGCTGACCTTCGCGGAACGGTCCTGCAGGCGTAGCAGGCTCAGTGCCATCGTCGACTTGCCGCAGCCGGACTCCCCGGCGACACCGAGCGTGTCACCGGCGGCGAGGGTGAAGTCGACGCCCCGCACGGCGGGGACGGACTGGTTCCCCTGGCGGTAGGCGACGTGCAGGTCGCGGACCTCCAGCAAGGGCGGGTCGGCGGTGGCGGCGGCGCCGGCCGTCGCTGCGGTCTGGGCGGTCACTTGTTCTCCATCCGCGGGTCGAGCACGTGTTCCACGGCGCGGCCGGTGAGCGTGAAGCCCAGCACCACCACGAGGATCGCCAGGCCCGGGGGCAGCAGGTACCACCACGCGTCGGCGGTGAACGCACCGTTGAAGAAGGCGTCGTTGAGCATCTGGCCCCAGGTGACGCTGGCCGGGTTGCCGAGTCCGAGGAAGGTGAGCGTGGCCTCGGACAGCAGCGATCCGGCGACCGTAAGGGTGCTGGACACCAGGATCAGCGGCATCACGTTCGGCAGCACCTGGCGCACCATGATCTGACGGTCGCCGGCACCCAGCGCGCGGGCCCGTTCGACGAACGGGCGCGCCTCGACGGCGAGGGTCTGCGCACGCACCAGCCGCGCGGTCGCGGTCCAGGACGTGGCCGCGATGGCGATGGTGATCGACGTCTCGCCCTGGCCCAGCACGGCCGCCAGCGAGATCGCCAGCGGCAGGCTGGGCAGCGCGATGAACCAGTCGGTGACGTGCATCAGCGCCCGGCCGACCAGTCCTCCGTAGTGGCCGGCGACGATGCCCACCCCGGCGCCGATGACGACGGTCAGCGCGGTGGCGATGATGCCGATCCGCAGCGACTCCCGCGAGCCCCAGATCAGCAGCAACAGCACGTTGCGGCCGGCCAGGTCGGTGCCGAGCGGGTAGTGCCCGCTGGGCGCCGCGAGCAGCGGCCCGTCCACCTTGGTGACGTCCAGCTGGTCGGGGCCGATGAACAGCGGCGCGACCAGCGCCAGCAGGGAGAACACCAGCAGCACCGCGACCCCGGCCACTCCGGCGGGGCGGCGCATGAAGGCTTTGGCGAAGCGGCGTGCTCCGACGAACCTGACCGGGACGGCCGAGGCCGCCTCCTGCGCGGTGACGATCTGCGCGGCCGTCACTGGGCGCGCACCCGCGGGTCGAGGAACCGGTAGGCGAGGTCCGCCAGCAGATTCATGATGATCACACTCGCACTGAAGACGATGAAGGTGCCCTGGAGCAGCGGCAGGTCGGGAATCTTGAGGGCCTCGTAGGTGAGGTCGCCGAGGCCGGGCCAGGAGTAGACCGCCTCGACCGTGACCGCGCCGCTGATCAGCCCGCCGAGGTGCATGAAGATCATGGTCACCGAGGGCAGCAGGGCGTTGGGCAGCGCGTGCCGGCGGCGCACGGCCGCGTCGGTCAGGCCCTTGGCGCGGGCGGTCAGCAGGTAGGGACTGCCCTTCTCCTCGATGATCGAGGACCGCATGATCGTCACGTACTGGGCGTAGACGACGAGGACCATGGTCAGCGCCGGCAGGATCAGGTGCTTGGCGACGTCCAGGTAGTGCGTCGGCCCGGTCTGCGGCAGGGTCGGGTCGCTCATGCCGCCGACGGGCAGGAAGCCGTGGATCGGTCCGATCCCGACGCTGCACACCATCAGCAGGATCATGCCGAGCCAGAAGGTCGGCACCGACCACAAGGTGAGCGCGGTGGAGGAGGTGATCCGGTCGAACCGGCTGCCGGCACGCCAGCCGCTGCGCTGGCCGAGCCACAGCCCGAGCAGCACCGAGATGACGAACGACGTGCCCATCAGCAGCAGGGTCGGGCCGAGGCGGTTCATCGTCAGCGACGCGACCGACTGCCGGTACTCCCAGGAGTAGCCGAGCCGGCCGTGCAGCGTGTCGTTGACGAAGTCCAGGAACCGCTGCCACATCGGCTTGTCCAGGCCGAGCTGGACGCGCAGCTGGGCGAGTTGGGCCTGGCTGACCGGGCGCCCGCGGGTCATGGTGCGCACCGGGTCGGACGGCATCACGTTGAACAGGACGAAGCCGATGACCAGGGTGACCGCGAAACTGACCACCGCGGACGCGAGCTTGGCGGCGATGTAGCCGCCCCACGGCGTCCGCAGCGAACGCCGCGGCTTCGGGGCGGACACCGGCGCCACGACGGCCGGTTCGGCCACGGCGTCGGGGCTACTCACGGTCGTCGGCCCCCGCCCGGCGCCGGACGACGACGACACCCGCACCGACCACGATCACGGCCGCGGCGATGCCCAGCCCGATGCCCAGCCCGCCCGACGACGACGAGCCGCCGCCGTGAGCCGCCGGAGCCGCCTTCAGATACGTCCAGAAGGAGTTCTGCGCCGGGTAGAAGCCCTTGGCGTCCGGCTTGCCGACGTTGACGCCGGTGACCTTCGAGGACGAGGCGATCTTCAGCGTGGAGTTGTAGAGCATCACGTC
>NZ_JACEGK010000699.1:0-3276 GCF_056859195.1 Streptomyces sp. NH27 | reverse complement strand
CGACAGGTTCCCGGCGCCTCCCGCGGGCCCCCGCACCCGTGCGAAGACTTACCAGAACCGTTCCGCAAACCCCAGGAGAGCACCGCGATGACACCGCAGCACACCGGCGGAGGGCTGCCCGGATACGCCGAGCACTTCGAGGAGCCCGCGGGCTATCTCGACTTCGCGCGCTACGGACCCCCGTCCCGCCAGGTGCTCGACGCCACGGCAGACGCGCTGAGCCGGTCCGCCCGCGCGGATTGGCACACCGTGAACGACCTCATGCGGGCGGAGCAGCGGGCCAGGGAAGCCGCGGCGCGGCTGGCCGGCACCGATCCGGCGCACACGGTCCTGCTGCCCAACGCCTCCACCGGCATGTTCCACGCCGCGTTCGGACTGCCCGGCGGCGCCGTACTGGTGCCCGCCGGCGACTTCCCGGCGAACCACTACCCCTGGCGGCGGTCGGCAGGGCTCGGCCGGGCCGTGCCGCACTGGCTGGCCGCCGCCCCGGACGGACGGGTCACCCCGGACGCGGTGCGGGCCGCACTCACCGACGACGTGGTCGCGCTGTCGGTCAGCGCGGTCGACTTCAGGACCGGGTACCGCGCCGACCTCGCGGCCCTGCGCGACGTGATCGGCCCCGACCGGCTGCTGATCGTGGACGCCATCCAGGGGTTCGGCGTGGCCGACCTCCCCTGGCAGGCGGCCGACGTCGTCGTCACCGGCGGGCAGAAGTGGCTGCGCGCGAGCTGGTCCACCGGGTTCGCCACGCTCTCCGACCGCGCCCTGGAACGCCTCGAACCCACCCTCACCGGGTGGTCCGGTGTCCATGACGCCGCGCTCTTCGACGACCGCGAGCATCAGCCCGCCGACGGCGCCCGGCGCTGGAGCGTCACCAATCTCAGTCCGGTGGCCGCCGCCGGGCTCGAAGCCGCCCTGAACCTGGTGGAGAAGGTCGGCGTGCCCGCGATCGAGGCCCACGTCTGCGCGCGGCTCGACGAACTGATCGACGTGGTGCGCCGCTCCGGCGGCCACCTGCTCTCCCCCGAGTCGCCCGCCGAACGCGCCGGCATCCTCTCCTTCCGCCTCCCCGGCACCGACCCCGCCGACGTCGCCGCCGCCCTCCACGCCAACGGGGTCACGCCCTCCGTCCGCCCCGACTCCGTCCGGCTGTCGGCCCACGGTTCCACCACCTCCGCGGCCGCCGACCACGTCCACGCGGCGCTGGCAACCTTGTAAGGACCGGTAGGGGGTGGTCGATCACCGCGCCCCTTGGTATTGGTATGTGCCCCTCTCTTCGCAGAGGAGCCGCAGCAATCCAGGGGCGCGGGGAACTGCGCGACCAGCCCACCACCCACCGCAAGGTCCCGCGCATACGTGGACAAGGCACCCCGGAGGGTCAGGGGCGCCCGTACATCCGCGCGATGACGTCCTCGATGTCCGGCTCGCGAATGGACAGGTCCACCAGAGGATGCCGGGTCGCCAGCTCGGCGACGAGCGGTGCCGCGCTCGCCCCCGCGGGAAACGCGAAGGACTGCCGCGGCCCCTCGGCCGACACCAGCCGCGCCCCCGCCAGTTCCACCGGAGGAAGCTCGCGGGCGAAGTCCACGACCAGCGTCCGCTCGCTCTCCCCCACGGCGTGCAACCCCCCGAGCCCACCGTCGTACATCACCCTGCCGTGGTCGATCACCATCACCCTGCGGCACAGGCTCTCGATGTCGGTGAGGTCGTGCGTGGTGAGCAGGATCGTGGTGCCGCGCTCGGCGTTGAAGTCACGCAGGAAGTCCCGCACCCGGCTCTTGCTGACCACGTCGAGACCGATGGTCGGCTCGTCGAGGTAGAGCACCTCGGGGTCGTGCAGCAGCGCCGCCGCGATGTCCCCGCGCATCCGCTGCCCGAGCGAGAGCTGGCGCACCGGTACGTCCAGCAGCGGCCCGAGGTCGAGGAGTTCCACGCAGGCGCCGAGGTTGCGGGCGTAGGCGGCGGCCGGGATCCGGTACATCCGCCGGACCAGTTCGTAGGAGTTCCGCAGCGGCAGGTCCCACCACAAGGTGGTGCGCTGCCCGAAGACCACGCCGATCCGCCGGGCCAGCCGGGTCCGTTCCCGGGCCGGGTCGATGCCGTCGACCCGGATCCGCCCGGCGCTGGGGTTGAGGATGCCGGTGAGCATCTTGATCGTGGTGGACTTGCCCGCGCCGTTCGGCCCGATGTAGCCGACGATCTCGCCGCGCGGCACGCTGAAGGTGATCCCGTCGACCGCCCGCACCTGGTGCCGCTCGCGCCGCAGCAGCCCGGCCTTGCGGTGTACGTCGAAGACCTTCTCCACGCCGTCCAGCTCGATGATCGGGTCGGCGACGGCCGAGTCCGTGCCGGGGACCGGTCCGCCCTCGACGGCCGTGCCCCGCCGGACCGCCGGTCCGCCCTCTCCCGTCGGTTCCCCCTCGCCCACCAGTCCGCCCCTGACCGCCGGTCCACCCTCGACCGCCAGGTCCTGCTCGATGGCCGGGTCCCGTTCGACCGGCCCGCCGGTGTCGCTCACCACGTCAGCTCCCTGTGCTGCGATAGGTACGAAGGCCCACTCGCCAGGCCGCGGCCGCGAGCACGCAGCAGAGCACGGCGACGGCCGGGGAGGCGAAGTCCAGCCAGCCGGGCAGGCCGAGCGGATCGGGCTCGCCCAGCACGTGCAGCGCGGGCAGCCAGTTGACGAAGGCGAGCGGCACCACGAAGGTGACGCCCCGCACCAGGTCGCGGGCGAAGATCCCCGGCGGGTACTGGAGCATGGTGTTGCCACCGTAGGTGACGGAGTTCTGCACCTCCGAGGCGTCCTGCGCCCAGAACTGGAAGGCCGCGCCGGCCACGTACACCGCGCTGAAGATCACCCCGCCCGACAGCAGCATCATCGGCACCATCAGCACGTTCACCACCGTCCAGTGCACGTCCACCCGCAGCAGCGCCCAGCCGAACACCAGCCCGCCCTGGGTGATCCGGCCGAGCCGGCGCAGCGCGAAGCGGTCCGCGGCGACCTGCGCGAGCACCGGGACCGGGCGCAGCAGCAGCGTGTCCAGGGTGCCGTCGCGCACCCGCCGGCCGAGCCGGTCCATGGAGCCCATCGTCAGGTCGGCGAGGCCGAAGGAGGTGCTGCACGCGCCGTAGAGGAACGCCACCTCCGGCAGCGTGAAGCCGCCGAGCCGGTGGATGTGCGAGAACATCAGCAGGACCGTGACGAAGTCCAGCCCGGTCGCGGCGAAGTTGCCGAGCGCGGTCAGGAAGAAGGACGTGCGGTACGCCATGGTGGAC
>NZ_JACEGK010000698.1:0-3297 GCF_056859195.1 Streptomyces sp. NH27 | reverse complement strand
CGTCCGCGTCCCCGTCCCCGAACAGGTACGCCGAGGTGGCCGACTCCGCCACCTCCGCCAGCCCCGGCACCGGCCCGCTGTAGAGCACCCGCCCGCCCTGCTCACCGGCGCCCGGACCCACGTCGACCACCCAGTCCGCGCGGCGCACCACATCCATGTCGTGCTCCACCACGAACAGCGTGTTGCCCTCCGCCCGTAGCCGGTCCAGGACCGTCAACAGCGGCTCCGTGTCCGCCGGATGCAGCCCGGCCGAGGGCTCGTCGAGCACGTAGACGACACCGAACAGCCCCGAGCGCAACTGCGTTGCCAGCCGCAGCCGTTGCAACTCCCCGGGCGAGAGCGTCGGCGCCGGGCGGTCCATGCCGAGGTAGCCGAGGCCCAGGCCGACCAGCACCTCGATCCGGGCCACCAGGTCCTGGGCGAGGGACACCGCGGCCTCGGTGGCCTCGCCGGAACCGGCCGAGGCGACCGCCGCGCCCGGCGCCGCCAACCCGGCGGTCTTCCGCAGCACCTCGGCGAGGTCGGTCAGCGGCAGCCCGGCCAACTCCGCGATGTCGCGGCCCGCGAAGGTCACCGCCAGCGCCTCGGGCCGCAGCCGCTTGCCACCGCACACCGGGCACACCGCGCTCTCCAGATGGCGCTGCACGCGCCGCCTGGTGGCGGGGCTCTTCGACTCGGAGAACGCGCGCATCACATATCGCCGCGCGCTCATGAACTTTCCCTCGTACGGCCGTTGGATCCGCCCGGCCTCGCGCACCGGGTGCACGGTCACCACCGGCTGCTCGTCGGTGAACAGCAGCCAGTCCCGGTCCGCCTGCGGCAACTCCCGCCACGGCCGGTCGATGTCGTAGCCGAGCGCGTCCACCACGTCGCGCAGGTTCTTGCCCTGCCACGCGCCCGGCCACGCGGCGATCGCGTGCTCGCGGATGCTCAGCGACGGATCGGGGACGAGCGAGGACTCGGTGACCCGGTGCACCGTGCCCAGGCCGTGGCACTCCGGGCACGCGCCGATCGCGGTGTTCGGCGAGAACGCGTCCGAGTCCAGCCGCTCGGCCGTGCCCGGCGGGTACGACCCGGCGCGCGAGAACAGCATCCGCAGCAGGTTCGACAGCGTCGTCACGGTGCCCACCGACGAGCGCGAACTCGGCGTGCCGCGCCGCTGCTGGAGCGCGACGGCCGGCGGCAGCCCGGTGATCTCCTCGACCTTCGGCGCGCCCACCTGCTGGATCAGCCGGCGGGCGTAGGGCGCGACCGACTCGAAGTACCGCCGCTGGGCCTCGGCGTAGAGGGTGCCGAACGCCAGCGACGACTTGCCGGACCCGGAGACCCCGGTGAAGACGGTCAGCGCGTCACGCGGAACGTCGACGTCCACCCCGTCCAGGTTGTGCACCCGCGCGCCCCTGACCCGCACGAACGGGTCGGAGGCGGCACCGTGATCATTGCCCACGGCTCCACTGTCCCACCGGCGGCGCGGTCATGCCCGCGGCGGGAGCCGAGGGGGCTCGCCGGCGGTCCACACCGGGGTGATGGCCAGTTCGTCGAACCGCCAGCCGTCCGCCGTCCGCCGCAGCGCCGCACGGCACCGCCCGCCGACGGTGAAGATCCGGCCGTCCGGGTGGATGTGCGTCATCAACGCGTTCCACGACGCGTCGGCGGTGGTGCCGTCCCCGGAACCCGTCACCAGTACGTCCGTCGACATGTGCTGGGTCCGGTCGAACCGGCCCAGGGCTTCCGCCGTCTGCGCGGCGATCGCTTCCCTTCCCCGTACCGCTCCTACCGGGACTTCCGTCCGCGCGTCCGCGGTGAAGAACGCGGCGCCCCACCCGGCGTCGAACCGTCGCTCGTCGAGCGAACGGAAGTAGCGGCTCACGTGGGTGGCGACGGCGGTCTGCATGTCCAAGTCGGTGTCCATGGAGCCGATCCTCCAACCTCAAGCCGGCTTGAGGTCAAGCGGACCCGCGGGCTCACCGCATCCGCGACGGCTCGGGGAGGAGGAGGCCGAGGGCCAGGGCGAGGGGCGGGATGACGAGGAGGGCAGTGAGGGCGCCGCGCGGGCCGTGGGCGCCGGCGATGAGGCCGAGGATCGGGGAGAGCAGGCCGCCGACGCTGACGCCGAGCCCGAGGGTGACGCCGGCCGCGGTGCCGGGGCGGGTGGGGAGGTAGTCCTGGCCGAGTTTGACGAGCACGGCGAAGGGGAGGTTGAGGCAGACGCCGGTGAGGACCGCGAAGAGCAGCGGCGCGATACTCCCCGGGGTGAGCAGGAGCCCGCCGAGCATGGGCAGCGCGAGCGCGCCGCCGAGTTGCACCGTGCGGACCATGCCGATCCGGTCGGCGATCCGCCCGCCCAGCAGGGTCCCGCCGACCCCGCCGGCGAGGAAGCCGGTGAGCGCGGCCCCGGCCAGCCCCCGGGAGGCGTGCAGATGCCTGATCCAGTACAGCTCGATGAACGTGTTGACCCCGAAGAAGGCCACCGAGCGCACCACTTCGACACCGGTCAGCGCGGCGAACGGCCCCCAGCGGTCCACCCCGGTGCGGCCCGCCGCCGACGCGGGTACGGCGTGCCGCTCGCGGTGGCGCAGCAGTACGTACGCGGTGAGGACGGCCGGCGGGATGAACAGGGCGGTGGCGCCGACGCCCCACGCGATCAGCGCGGGTGTGGCGAGGACCGGCGCGAGGACGAAGCCGACGCTGCCGCCGGCCGCGAAGACGCTCATCGCGGCGGCGCTGTCCCCGGCGTCCTCGCGCGCGGACTTCCCCGCGGCCGGGTGGAACATGGCGATGCCGAGCCCGGAGAGCATGATCAGGCACCACACGGCGGCATACGACGGGACCAGCCCCGACAGGCCGAGGCAGATCCCGGCGATGGCCACCCCCGCGCCCGCGAGCCAGCCCAGCCGCATCCGGTCCACCGCCAGCCCGATGAACGGCTGTGGCACCGAACTGCCCAGCGTGGCGGCGAGGGTGAGGCCGGACGCGGCGACGTACCCGTAGTGCCGGTCGAGGACGAAGTACGGCACGGTCGCCGGCACCAGGCCCTGGTAGAGGTCGTCGACGGCGTGCGCGATGCCCCATACGCGCATCCGCTGCCAGGTGGTACGGGCAAAGGCCGGCGCCGGGGGGCCGGCGGAGTCCGGTCGGGGTGCTGCCGTGTCGGCGGTCTGGGTCATATCAGCAGCCTGCCGAGTGGGCATGATGGTCGGCTACCGATACTCTGTCTACTTATGCCGACAACCCGCCAATCGGCCGCCGAGCCGCCCCACCGGCCAGGACCGCAGGCTCCCGGCGGGCCCGCGCCCC
>NZ_JACEGK010000697.1:0-3316 GCF_056859195.1 Streptomyces sp. NH27 | reverse complement strand
GCTGTTCGTCTGCCGCCCGAGTCCTCGGGCGAGGGCCTCAGCCCACCGATATCGCGAACACGTGGATACCGCTGTCGGCCGGCAGCTTCACCGTCGCCACCGTCTTCGACGGGTCGAGGGCGCCACCGGTGGTGTAGAGGCTGACCGCGTGGTCGCCGACGGTGCCCGGCGGGCGGTTCCAGTTGGCGGTGGTGACCGCCAACTGGCTGTTGCCGCCGGCCGCGTTGGAGTACCAGTTGGGGAAGTCCACCGCGAGGTCGGTGCTGGTGCCGTCGGTGTAGGTGACGGTGACCGTGCCGGAGTGCGCGCCGACTCCGGCGCCGAGCAACCCGAGCCGCGTACCCTGACCCGTCACCTGGATGGCCTGCCCGGCCGCCGCGACGTTGTCGGGCTGCCCGGGTCGGGTGTCCGGCCAGGCATACGCCAGGCCGTTGGCGGTGATTGTCGCACCGGGGGTGTAGCCGACCGCCGCGAGCTGGGTGGTGGAGTAGCTGTAGCCGCCCGGGTCGAGGTTCCCGGTGGACGGGTCACTGTCGGCGCTGATCCCCTCGTTGTCGTACGCGGCCGCGGTCGTCGCATACGGCACGGTGGTCGTGGTGGTGCCGGTACGGGTCTGCCGCCCGCCCAGGGTGAAGGTCGCCCTGCCGGTGAGGGTGGCGGGACCGGCGGCCGCGTCCGTGGCGGCGGTCACCGTCCAGGAGGCGCTGACCGAGGAGTGCGGGCGTACCACCGGGAACGAAGTCGCGCCGTGCGCGGCGGACTTGGCGGTCCAGCCGGCGGGCAGGGACAGTGCGAGGTTCGCGCCGAGCACCGTGGAGTCGCCGGTGTTGGTGAAGGTCTGCCGCACCGTCTGGGTGCTGCCCGCGCCGGTGGTCGGCGCGGCGCCGACCGCGGTGTACTGGGTGCCGACGGTCCTGCGCACCGTGACCGACGTGCTGAGCGGGGTGCTGGCGGAGGACTCGCCGACGTAGACCGGGTAACTGCCGTCCTGCACCGTCCAGTCGTGGGCGCTGCTGTCCCACACCCGCAACGCGTCCGCGTCGAGGGTGAGTTGGACGCGCTTGGTCTGGCCGGGCGCCAGCTGCACCTTGGCGAAGGTCTTCAACTCCTTCGGCGGTTCGCCCGATCCCTTGGGGTGGCCGAGGTAGACCTGCACCACCTCGGAGCCGGTGCGGTGGCCGGTGTTGGTGACGTCCACCGACAGCCGTACCGGGGCGGTGCTGCCGGCGCCGCCGGTCAGCGCGCCCGCGCCCGGCGACCGCACGGCCAGGTGGGAGAGGCGGAAGGTGGTGTACGACAGGCCGTAGCCGAACGGGAAGAGCGGCGTCTGGTCCTCGTCCTGATACCAGCGGTAGCCGACGTCCAGTTTCTCGCTGTAGTCGTAGACGCCGTTGACCGCCGGGTAGCGGCCGGGGGCCGCGGCGACCGCGGTCTGGGTGTCGGTCCGCGGGAAGCTGACCGGCAGCCGGCCGCCGGGCGAGACGTCGCCGGTGAGCAGCGCGGCGAGCGCGTTGCCGTCCTCCTGGCCCGGGTACCACATGTCGAGCACGGCGGGCACGTCCGCGAGCCACGGCATCAGGACCGGCGCGCCGGCCCGCAGCACCACCACCGTCTTCGGGTTGGCGGCGGCGACCGCGGCGATCAGGTCGTTCTCGTTGCCGGGCAGCGCCAGCGTGGTGCGGTCCGAACCCTCCCTGGAGGTGTCGCCGACCACCACGACCGCGGTGTCCGCGTTCCTCGCGGCGTCCGCGGCGGCCTGGATGGTCGGGTCGGGCACGTCGGGCGAGGACCAGCCGACGGTGACCGAGGCGCTCTGCGTGTTGTCGTAGTACTCCACCCGCACCTGGTGCGGTTCGCCCGCGGTGAGCTGGACCGGGGTGCTGGTGACCGTCTTGGCGGCGTGGTTGCTCCAGTTGTCGACGATCAGCTTGTCGTCCAGGTAGATCCGGCTGCCGTCGTCGCTGGTCGCGGCGAAGGTGTACGCCCCGGTGCCGGGCGCGGCGAGGGTGCCGGTCCAGCGGGCCGAGAAGCCGTCGACGGGGATGCCGGCGGCCGGAGAGCCGTTGCCCCAGTCGAAGTCGATGTTCGGGTCGTCCCGGGTCACCGCCGGGGTGCCGGAGAGCGTCTTGTTGGCGAAGTACTCGCCCTTCAGCCCGCTCAGCGCGGATGCCGGGATCACCGGGTAGCCGCTGGTGTTGCCGGCCTTCACCGAGGTGATGTCCACCCCGCCGCCCAGCCGCGCCTTCAGCCCGGTCAGCGGGTCCACCTTCTTGTACGGGGTGACCGCGGAGCTGCCGCCGCCCCCGGTGACCGCGGTCTCGGCGTTCGGGCCGATCAGGGCGAGCGAGCCGAGCTTCTTCGGGTCGAGCGGGAGCATCGAGCCGCTGTTCTTCAGCAGCACGCTGCCGTCCTCGGCGGCCTTGCGGGCGAACGCGCTGTCGGCGTCGTAGTCGGCCGGCTTCGGCGTCCGCTGGTCGAACAGCCCGGTGCGGAACTCCAGTCGCAGGATGCGCCGGGCCGCGTCGTCGAGCACCGACTGCGGCACCTGGCCGGCGGCGACGGCGGCGGGCAACTGCTTGAAGTAGGTGGTGCCGCTGAACTCCTGGTCCAGGCCGGCCAGTGCGGAGGCGACGGTGCTGTGGTTGGCCGGGTAGTCGGTGTCCACGACGCCGTCGTACTTCCACTCGTCGATCAGCAGGTCCCGCAGGATCTGCGCGTTCTCGCACGCATACGTGCCGTTGACCTGGTTGTACGCGCACATCAGCGACCAGACGTGGCCGTCCTTGACCGCCTTCTCGAACGCGGGCAGGTAGATCTCGTGCAGCGTGCGCTCGTCGATGTTCGAACTCGACGTCGTGCGGGCGTTCTCCTGGTTGTTGCCCGCGAAGTGCTTGACCTGCGCGGCGACTCCCTGGTCCTGGATGCCGCCGATCTCCGACGCTGCCATGTCGCCCGCGAGTTGGGGGTCCTCGCCGAGCGTCTCGAAGTCGCGGCCGCCCAGCGGGGTACGCACGATGTTCACCATCGGGCCGTAGATCGCCTGGTAGCCACGGGACTTGGCCTCCGTGCCCATCACCGTGCCGTACTGCTCGGCCAGTTCGGTGTCGAACGACGCGGCCAGCGACACCGGCGACGGCAGCGCGGTCTCCGGCTGCCCGTCCCGCACCCCGCTCGGCCCGTCGGTGAACTGCATACCGGGAATCCCGAGCCGGTCCACGCCCGGGATGTACCCGGTCGCGTGCGATCCGCTCGGCACCCCCACGGCCGTCATCAGCGACGCCTTCTCCGTGTTGGTCAGCTGCGCCAGCAGCAGGTC
>NZ_JACEGK010000696.1:0-3332 GCF_056859195.1 Streptomyces sp. NH27 | reverse complement strand
CGGGCGCCCTGACCACCGTGGTGACGGTGGTCGGCGGGGCCGTCGACTCGCTGCTCTTCGACGGCCCCGGGATCTTCTTCGGGCTGGTCTTCGTGGCCGTGTGCATCGCCGCGGCGGTGTACGTACGGCCGTACGACCTGGTGGCGGCGCCGGTGGCGGCGCCCATCGCGTTCGCGGTGGGCATCACCCTGACGGCCGACAGCGGCGACGGCAGCCTGCTCGGGCACGTGGTCGGGGTCTTCACCGGCCTGGCCCTGATGACCGGCTGGCTCTACACCGGTACGGTGCTGGCCGCCGCGATCGTGGCCGTCAGAGCTTTGCGGCAGCCATCGCGGCGCCGACGATCCCAGCGTTGTTCTGCAACTCCGCGGGAACGATCTCCGCGCTGATCCCGTGGATCAGCGGCAGGAACTTGTCGGGCTTCCGGCTCACCCCGCCGCCGATCACGAACAGGTCGGGCGAGAAGAGCATCTCCACGTGCGCGAGGTACTTCTTCAGCCGGTGTGCCCAGTGCTCCCAGCTCAGGTCCTCGTCCTCACGTGCCTTGACCGACGCGCGCTTCTCCGCGTCGTGGCCGTGCAGTTCCAGGTGGCCCAGCTCGGTGTTGGGCACCAGGTGCCCGTCCACGAACAGGGCGCTGCCGATCCCGGTGCCGAGGGTGAGCAGCATGACGGTGCCGCCACGGCCGCGGCCGGCCCCGAAGGTCATCTCGGCGACGCCGGCGGCGTCCGCGTCGTTGAGGATCACCACCGGACGGTTCAGCCGCTCGCTCAGCGACTTCCGCGCGTCCAGGCCCACCCAGCCGCTGTCCATGTTGGCGGCGGTGCGGGTCACGCCGTCCACCACGACGCCGGGGAAGGTCACGCCGAGCGGTCCCTTGTGGCCGAAGTGCTCGACCACCTCGGCCACGCCGTCGACGACACCCTCCGGCGTCGCCGGTTGCGGAGTGGGCACCTTGTACCGCTCGTCCGACAGGGCGCCCCGGTCGAGATCGACCGGAGCGCCCTTGATTCCCGTACCGCCGATGTCCACACCGAACATGTTCATGACCCCCAGGTTAGAGGTGGGTGGAGCCACTCACCTCTTGGCCGATTCCCGCTCGGTGGCCTCCGCACGCAGATCCCGGCGCAGTTCCTTCGGCAGCGAGAACTGGATGGACTCCTGCGCCGAGGTCACCACCGACACGTCGTCGAAACCGCGCGCGGCCAGCCACTCCAGCACCCCGTCGACCAGGACCTCCGGTACGGACGCGCCCGAGGTCACGCCGACCGTGCGCACACCCTCCAGCCAGGCTTCCTCGCACTCCTCGGCGAAGTCCACCAGGTACGACGCGCCGGCGCCGGCCTGCAGGGCGACCTCGACCAGCCGGATGGAGTTGGAGGAGTTGCGGGAGCCGACCACGATCACCAGGTCGGCGTCGGCGGCGATCTGCTTCACCGCGACCTGGCGGTTCTGCGTCGCGTAGCAGATGTCGTCGCTCGGCGGCGAAAGCAGCCGCGGGAAGCGCTCCTTGAGGGCGTCCACGGTCTCCATCGTCTCGTCGACCGAGAGCGTGGTCTGCGAGAGCCAGACCACCTTGGACTCGTCGCGCACCTTCACCTTCGCCGCGTCGGCGGGCCCGTCGACCAGGTGCATGCGCTCGGGCGCCTCGCCCATGGTGCCGACGACCTCTTCGTGGCCCTCGTGGCCGATGAGCAGGATGTCGTAGTCCTCGCCGGCGTAGCGGACGGCCTCCTTGTGCACCTTGGTGACCAGCGGGCAGGTCGCGTCGATCGAGGCGAGGCTGCGCTGGGCGGCCTCCTCGTGCACGACCGGGGCCACGCCGTGCGCGGAGAAGATCACGATCGCGTTCTGCGGCACCTCCTCCGTCTCGTCGACGAAGATGGCGCCCTTCTTCTCCAGGGTCTGCACCACGTATTTGTTGTGCACGATCTGCTTGCGGACGTAGACCGGGGCGCCGTACTGCTCCAGCGCCTTCTCGACGGTGATGACGGCACGGTCCACACCCGCGCAGTACCCGCGGGGGGCGGCGAGGAGGACACGGCGGGCGGAGTCAGAGGTCATGCCGTCCATCGTACGGGGCCACCCCCGGCACGGGGCGGGGTGTCGGCGGGGCGCACTAGGGTGCGGGTATGGCTCAGAGCACCTCGGCGGATGCGCCGATTCCGGTCGGCGAGGTGTCGCGGCTGATCGGCGGGTGGATCGACCGGCTCGGCGCGGTGTGGGTGGAGGGTCAGATCACGCAGCTCTCCCGCCGCCCGGGCGCCGGGGTGGTGTTCCTGACGCTGCGCGACCCCTCGCACGACACCTCGCTGTCCGTGACGTGCTACCGCGCGGTGTACGAACAGGTCGCCGATGTGGTCGGCGAGGGCGCGCGGGTCGTGGTGCACGCCAAACCGGAGTGGTACGGACCGCGGGGCACGCTGTCGCTGCGGGCGAGCGAGATCCGGCCGGTCGGGATGGGCGAACTGCTGGCGCGGCTGGAGCAGTTGAAGAAGGCGCTGACGGCCGAGGGGCTCTTCGCGGCGGACCGCAAGCGCCCGCTGCCGTTCCTGCCCGGGCTGATCGGCCTGGTCACCGGCCGCGCGTCGGCCGCCGAGCGGGACGTCCGGGAGAACGCGCGGCTGCGCTGGCCCGCCGTGCGCTTCGAGGTGCGGAACGTCCCCGTGCAGGGCGCGACCGCGGTCCCCCGGGTGATCGAGGCGGTGCAGCAGCTCGACGCCCACCCGGAGGTCGACGTCATCGTGGTGGCCCGCGGCGGGGGCAGCGTGGAGGATCTGCTGCCCTTCTCCGACGAGCGTCTGGTGCGGGCGGTCGCGGAGTGCGGCACCCCGGTGGTCTCCGCGATCGGGCACGAGCCGGACACCCCGCTGCTCGACCTGGTCGCCGACCTGCGCGCGTCCACCCCGACGGACGCCGCCAAGCGCATCGTGCCGGACGTACGGGAGGAGCTGGCCCGGGTCCAGCTGGTACGGGACCGGGCGCTGCGGGTACTGCGCGGCATCCTCGACCGGGAGGAGCGCGGCCTGGAGGCGGCGCTCAGCCGTCCTGCCCTCGCGGCGCCGTACCGCATGGTCGAGCAGCGCGGGACGGAGGTCGCCGACCGGGTGGACCGGGCCCGGCGCACCCTGGGGCACCTCCTCGACCGGGCCGACGCCGATCTCACCCACACCCTCGCCCGCGTGGACGCCCTCTCCCCCTCGGCCACCCTCCGACGCGGCAACGCGGTCCTCCAAAGCGAGGACGGCGCGGCGGTCCGCGACCCGGGCGAGTTCGCCGACGGCGACTCGCTCCGCGCCCGCGTCTCGGCGGGCGAGTTGACGGTGCGGGTG
>NZ_JACEGK010000695.1:0-3355 GCF_056859195.1 Streptomyces sp. NH27 | reverse complement strand
GTCGCGGGGGCGCATCCCGTCGAGGAGGGTGTCCACCACGCGGTCGGCGAGGTCCTCGGGGAGCGGCGCGTCCGGGCGGAGCGTGGCGCGGGCGAGGACGGGACCGGACACCATGTCGCAGAGCAGTTCGAGGTCGGTGCCGAGTTCGGGGCGGATCTGGCCGGTGGCGATGCCGCGCTCCAGCAGCGCCCTGAGCATCTGGCGGCGGCTCGCGATGACGGTGTCGTGGTAGCGCTTCCACAGTGCCGGGTTGCTCTGCACCTGCGTCACCATGGTCCGCAGCAGCGCGGACTCCCGCTTTGCGAGGCTGTGCCGGCGGATGAACTCGACCGCGCAGACCAGGTCGTCACGCAGGTTGCCGGTGCGGCCGACCGGCGGCGGCGTGTCGACGGTGGCCAGCACGGCGAGCAGCAGCGCGTCCTTGCCGGACCAGCGCCGGTACAGCGTCGCCTTGCCGACGCCCGCCTCCCGCGCGATGCCCTCCATGGTCAGGTCGTCGATCGACGTGCCCTCGGAGATCAGCCGCAGCACGGCGTCGCAGACGGTACGGTCGACGGCCGCGTTGCGCGGGCGTCCGCGCGGTGCCGTGGCCGCCGCACCGCCGGCCGTATCGCCTTCCGTACCGCCGTCCGTCACTGCTCCACACCCACCATCTCCCGCTCGTCCGTGCCGCCGGCCGCCGGAGCCGGTACGGCCCTGGCCGGCAGGAAGGCGAACGCGACCACACCGCCGATGATCGCGACCGCGGCGGAGGCGGCCGCCGTGACGTGCATGGCGTGGATGAACGCGTCGTTGGCGGGCTGCACCAGCGCGGTGCCACGCGAGCCGAG
The DNA here is from genome assembly GCF_056859195.1 of Streptomyces sp. NH27. Lineage (NCBI taxonomy): Bacteria > Bacillati > Actinomycetota > Actinomycetes > Kitasatosporales > Streptomycetaceae > Streptomyces > Streptomyces sp. NH27. Next base: position 2,525 of record NZ_JACEGK010000695.1, on the reverse strand, counting down.
CCGGTCGGCGACCCCGAGGGTCGCCTCGATCGACTCGCCGGCCGCGTGCCGCTTGTCGACGGGCAGGCTGCCGAGGTGGGACTTGATGCCGTTGCGGTAGACGGTGGACATCACCGAGCCGAGTACGGCCACGCCGAGCGCGCCGCCGACCTGCCGGAAGGTGTTGTTGACCGCGGACCCGGACCCGGCCTTCTCGCGCGGCAGCGACGACATGATCATCACGGTGGCGGGCGGCATGACGTGCGCCATCGCCGTGCCCATCAGGAAGAACAGCACCTCCATCACCCAGATGGGGGTGGACTGGCCGAGCATGAGGAAGCCGAGGAAGGACAGCCCGGTCAGCATCATGCCGCCGGCGCACACCGCCCGGGCGCCGAGCCTGTCGACCAGCAGCCGTGCGCGCGGCGCGAACACCATCTGCGCGGCGGCCAGCGGGAGCAGCAGCAGGCCGGACTGGAGGGCGCTGTAGCCGCGTACCGACTGGGTGTAGAAGACGATGAAGAAGGTCACACCCATCAGCGCGAAGAAGACCAGGCCGATCGCGGCGACCGAGGCGGAGAACTGCCGCTTCTTGAAGTAGCGGACGTCCAGCGCGGGGTGGCTGCTGCGCGCCTCGAACCAGACGAAGCCGCAGAGGATGGCGAGGCCGGCCACGGAGGTGACCCACACCTCGGGGCGGGTGAAGTCGCCGTACTGGCCGCCCTTGATGATGCCGTAGATGAGCAGCACCAGGCCGGCGATGGACATCAGCACGCCGATCGGGTCGAGCCGTCCGGGCCGCGGGTCCTTGGAGTCGGGCACGATCATGAACATCGCGACCAGCGCGGCGACCACGATCGGCACGTTGACCAGGAAGACCGAGCCCCACCAGAAGTGCTGGAGCAGCAGGCCGCCGGTGATCGGGCCGACCGCGATGGCCAGGCCGACCACGCCGGCCCAGATGCCGATGGCCCGCGGCTGCTCCTCGCGCTCGAAGACGTTCATGATGATGGCGAGGGTGGCGGGCATGATGAACGCGCCGCCCAGGCCCATCACGCCACGCCAGGCGATCAGTTCACCCGCGGAGCCGGCGAACGCGGACAGCGCAGAGCCGGCGCCGAACACGAACATGCCGAAGAGCAGCACCTTTTTGCGGCCCAGCCGGTCGCCGAGCAGCCCCGCGGTGAACAGCAGGCCCGCGAAGACCAGGGTGTACGAGTTGATCGCCCACTCCAACTCGCTCTGGCTGGCGCCGAGTCCGGTCGGGGCGGGCTGGGCGATCGTCTTCATCGCCACGTTGAGGATCGAGTTGTCCAGCACCACGACCAGGAGGCTGAACAGCAAGACGGTGAGAATCGCCCAGCGTCGGCGATGGATCGCCTCGGGCACTTTGGTGACAATCGCATCAGCGGCCATTACACGAGGGTACCTCATTTACGATACGGCCCCGTCTCGTATCGCAAAGCGCGGGTAAAGCGGTCCCCTGGGACGCGGGGCCGCCGCGGAGAAGCCGCGGGCACTGGGGGCGCCCCTGGCCCCGGGGGGCGCCTCTGCCCACGCAGGGCGCCGTGGAGGGCTTTCGGCGCGGCGCCCGGCGTGCCAGCATGGGAGGTGGTCCGGGGACGCCGTCAGGGCGCCTCGAGATGACATGAAGGAGCCGTCACCATGACGCAGCTTCCGGCTGCCCAGAAGGCAGCCGACAACCCCAAGGCGCTCTACGGCGGGACCGGCACCCGCCGGGTGACCGTACGCGACCTGGGTGCCGCCAAGGAGCGCGGCGAGAAGTGGCCCATGCTCACCGCCTACGACGCGATGACCGCGTCCGTCTTCGACGAGGCAGGCATCCCGGTGCTGCTCGTCGGCGACTCGATGGGCAACTGCCACCTCGGCTACGACACCACCGTGCCGGTCACGCTCGACCACATGACGATGCTGTCCGCCGCCGTGGTCCGCGGCACCAGCCGGGCCCTGATCGTCGGCGACCTGACCTTCGGCTCGTACCAGGAGGGCCCGGTGCAGGCCCTGCGCAGCGCGACCCGGCTGGTGAAGGAGGCCGGCGTCGGCGCGGTGAAGCTGGAGGGCGGCAAGCGCTCGCTGGCCCAGACCGAGGCACTGGTCGAGGCCGGCATCCCGGTCATGTCGCACATGGGCCTGACCCCGCAGTCCGTGCACACCCTGGGCTACCGCGTCCAGGGCCGCGGCGACGAGGCGGCGCACCGCCTGGTGCAGGACGCCAAGGCCGCGCAGGACGCGGGCGCCTTCGCGCTGGTGCTCGAACTGGTGCCGAGCGAGGTCGCCGCCGAGATCACCAGCACGCTGGAGATCCCCGTGATCGGCATCGGCGCCGGCCCGGACACCGACGCACAGGTGCTGGTGTGGACCGACATGGCCGGGATGACCGGCGGCAAGGTGCCGCGCTTCACCAAGCAGTACGCCGACCTGCGCCGCACCCTGGGCGACGCGGCGAAGGCGTACGCGCAGGACGTGGTGGGCGGGGAGTTCCCGGCGCAGGAGCACACCTTCCACTGAGGCCGATATCGCCGAGG
>NZ_JACEGK010000694.1:0-3392 GCF_056859195.1 Streptomyces sp. NH27 | reverse complement strand
GATCATCGTGATGGCCGCCCACAGCACGGCCGGGACCAGCAGGCCGCCGGCGCCACCGCGAGCAGCAGCACGGCCGACGCCAAGGAGCCGTCCACCGCCCCGTCCCCGAGCGGGCAGCGCCACACCCCGTCCGCGTCGGCGACCACCACCGGGTTCGCCGGCAAGACCGATACTCCGCAGGGCGGGACCGAGCAGGGCGCGACGGCAAAGCCCACCAGCGGCAGCGCCATCCCGCTCGCGGTCGGCACCCGCCCCTATGTCTACGACAACCCGTGCAGCCAGCACTTCCTCGTCGACAGCGAGCCCGCGTATGTCGGCCCGCCCGCGACCGAGCAGGACGCGCCGCGCTGGGCCGGCGCGTACCGCGCGGTCTCCTCGGACGAGCAGCGGGTCGCTCTCACCGTCCAGGGCACCGGCACGGAGACCGTCGTGCTCGAGGCGCTGCACGTGCGCGCCATCAGCAAAGGCGCGCCGCTCGCCTGGAACGACTTCGCGATGGGGGTCGGCTGCGGTGGCGGCGTCGACACCAAGTCATTCGACATCGACCTGGACAACGGCAGCCCCACGGTCACCGTCAAGAACGGCCAGCGCGACTTCCCGTACAAGGTCAGCGAGTCCGACCCGGAGGTCTTCTACGTCACCGCCCACACCAAGGCGCACGACGTCCGCTGGGACCTGAGCCTGGACTGGTCCAGTGGCAACCGCCACGGCACCGTCCACATCGACGACAACGGCGTCCCTTTCCACACCAGCGCCGACGTCGACCGCCCCGGCTACGACTACCCGTTGGGCGGCAGCGAGTGGATCAAGCGCGACAGCTGACCGGCCCCGCGAGGTCGTACGCGGCCCGGTCCCGCCAGCGTGCGCCGTCCCAGACGATCAGGTGGACCGCGCGGACGTGGCTGGTCAGCGGCAACGACGCGGCGAGTTCGGCCTCGCACGCGTCGTGTGCGGCGCCGGAGTCCGCGGGGTCGTCGCTGACGGCGACCGTCAGATGCGGGCCGAGCCCCGTACCGAAGATCCCGCGGTACGGCCGCGCTTCGGGCCAGCGCAGCGTGAGGTCCTTGGTCAGCGCGATCACGGGGGCGTGCGGCCACGGGTCGAGGTAGAGCACGCCGGGATAGCGGCCGAACTCGCCGAAGGTCAGGGTGAACGCGTCGTGCCCGGCGAACAGCGCGGCCAGTTCACGGTGGGCCTGCGCGTCGATGCGGCTCTCGTGCAGGAACGGGTAGAGCACGGTCACATGTGCGGGGAACCCGACCCGGACCAGCGGGTCGGCCTCGGGGATCTTGATGGTGAGCGCCGTGTCGCCGGGGATGTCCGGCCATCCGTCCGCCTCCTCCTGCGTGCTCTGCATGCTGCTCCCGTCTGCGCGCGACCTGCCCGGCCGGGACCGCGGTGCCCGCGCCCCCCGGGGCCGGTCATGACCTCCCGGTTTCTCCTGGCGGATCGCGACGCCGGCGATCACGGCGGTAACGCCGATGATGTCGCGCCAGGTGGGTATCTGGCCAAACGCGATCAGCCCGATCACGGTGGACGAAGCGGGCAACAGCGCCAGGAGGAAGGCGAAGACGGACCGCGGCAGTCGGACCATGGCCGGTTGGTCGGTGACGCAGGGGATGACGGAGGAGCACACTCCGACGCCGATTCCCCACAGCAGCCAGCGCGGGTGTACGAAGGCGGCGCCGGCGATCCGCAGCCAGGCGACACCGAGGACACCGACCCCCGAGAAGAGCAGGACCGCAAGCGACGGCCCCAGGTAGTGGAAGACCGCGCTGAACAGGATGAACACGGCAGGCGGTGTGCTGGTGGGGACACTCGCCAGCCTTGTGCCGGCCCGGGCGGTGCTCGGCGCGGGGGCCGATCGGCCGGCAGTCACCCGTGTCCCAGGACCGGGTGCGGGCGGTACGGCGCTTCCAACCGCCGTACCTCGGCATCGTCCAGATCCAACTCGACGGCGGCGACCGCGTCGTCCAGGTGCGCGAGCCGGGTCACCCCGACGATCGGCGCGACGACGCCGGGCCTGCCGTGCAGCCATGCCAGGGCGACCTGTGCCGGCGGCACCCCGCGATCCCGCGCCACCTCGACCACCGCGTCGACCACGGTGAAGTCGTCGTCGGTGTAGTGCTCTTCGGCGAGCGGGTCGTTCCGGCCCCGGGCCGTGGTGCGTCCGCCGCCGCGGGTGCGGCTGCCGGTCAGGAACCCGCGGGCGAGCGGGCTGTAGGGCAGCACTCCGACGCCGAGGTCGCGGCAGAGCGGGATCATCTCCCGTTCCTCCTCGCGGTAGGCGAGGTTGTAGAGGTTCTGCATCGACACGAATGTGCTCCACCCGCGGGCCCGGGCGGTGTACTGCGCCTTGGCGAACTGCCACGCATACATGCTGGACGCCCCCAAATAGCGCACCTTTCCCGCCCGCACGAGTTCATCGAGGGCGCACATCGTCTCCTCGATCGGGGTCGCGTCGTCCCATCGGTGAATCTGGTACAGGTCGATATGGTCGGCGCCCAGCCGGCGCAGCAAGGCGTCCACGGCAGCGTGCAGATGCTTGCGGGACAGGCCGCGCGACGTCGGCGCGTCGCCCATCGGGAAGTACACCTTCGTCGCGAGGACGTAGTCGTCACAGGAACCGAAGACCTTGCGCAGCAGACTGCCGGTAACCTCCTCGCTGCGCCCTGGTCGTACATGTCCGCGGTGTCGAAGAACGTCACGCCCGTCTCGGCCGCCACCCGGACCAGGGGAAACGCCGCGTCGGCGTCCAGATGCCAGGCGCGGCGCGAGGTGTCGCCATAGCTCATCATCCCCAGCCCGACCCGCGACACGACCAGGCCGGACGACCCGACGCGCGAATACCGCATATTTCCCCCTGTCCCGCCGAAATGGCGCCGCATTGCCGTTTGCCACCTTTACCGTCCGACTATCGTCCTCTGCACCGGGCTTCCGTTGAAGCCGATATCGAAGCCCAAGGAGCGAATGTGCCTGGAAAGTCCAAGAAGAGGAGGCGGATTTCCTTTGGTGAGCCGCACCCCGCGCTGGACGAGATGAACGTCAGGCTCCTCACCGAACTGCACCGCAACCCGCGCCTGTCCATGTCCGCCCTCGCCCGCATCGTCGGCATGTCGGCGCCCGCCGTCACCGACCGGGTGCGCCGGCTGGAGGAAGACGGCGTCATCACCGGCTTCCGCATGGTCGTCGACCCGGCTGCGCTCGGCCTGCCGGTCACCGCCGTCGTACGAGTAAGGCCCGGCCCCGGCCAGTTGCCCAACCTGATGGCCCTCGCGGCCGACCACGAACAGGTCAGCGAATGCCACCGGCTCACCGGCGAGGACTGCCTGCTGCTGAAGATCCACACCGCGACCATCGACGGGCTGGATGCCGTCCTCGACGAGTTCCTC
>NZ_JACEGK010000693.1:0-3396 GCF_056859195.1 Streptomyces sp. NH27 | reverse complement strand
GGAGCGGTGGCGGGCGGACGGTGCCGCGGGTCAGGCTCTGAAGACGCGCGGGCCGAGCAGGGTGTATCGGTGCGCCTCGGTGCTGGACAGGCCGGTGTCGGTCACGATCGCCTCGAAGTCGGCGACTTCGGCGAAGCGGCAGAAGCTGCTCGCGCCGAACTTGCTGTGGTGGCCCATGAACACCCGCCGCCGGGACACCTCCAGCGCCTTGGCCTTGACGTCGGCGACGACCGGATCGGGTGTGGTCAGGCCCAGTTCACGGGAGATGCCGTTGGAACCGACGAACGCCAGGTCGATGACGAAGCCGGACAGCATGGCGCAGGCCCACGAGCCGACGGTGGCCAGGGTCCGGGCCCGGACCCGGCCGCCGAGCAGCAGCACCGTGGTGTCCGCGGACTCCGCGACCGCCGCCGCGGTGGACAGCGACGCGGTGACCACCGTCAACGGCCGGTCGCGCGGCAGCAGCGAGGCCAGCAACTGCGGCGTGTAGCCCTCGTCCACGAAGACCGTCTCCGCCGCGCCGAGCAGCTTGACCGCCTCGGCGGCGATCCTGCGCTTGTCGGCGACGTGCAGGTTGACCCGCTCGGCGAGCGCGGTCTCGAACCCCGCGCCCTCGACCGGATACGCGCCACCGTAGGTGCGGCGCACCAGGCCGCGGCGCTCCAGCACTCCCAGGTCACGCCGGATCGTCTCCGGGGCGACCGCGAGGTCGGAGGCGACCGCGGTGACCTCGACCTGGCCGTGGTGGCGGGCCAGGGTCAGGATGCGGTGCTGACGCTCCTCGGCCCTCACGACCCCACCTCACCCCTCGCTCCGGTCCGGGCACGGTCTGCCCGGTATCGCCCGTAGAAGATTTATACCGCTGGGCCTTTGCCCGTCCACGGCCCACAACGGACAACAAACGGTCCGGTTTCGCCTGATCGCGTGAACTATCAGTGCTGGTCGGCTGGGAGCGGCAGCCGACGGCGGACCGAAGGGCACCCAAAGCCCCGGCTCCGGCGCCCGGTTCGGGCGCTGCCCGGTACCGGGCGGATACATCTTTCCGGGCGGCCTCGGTGCGGGTCAGCCCGTCGGGTCCGGCACCCGCACCAGCACGACCGCCGCGCGCGCCTCGACCTTGAGGGTGTCGCCGGCCGCGAACCCTACCGTGCGGTCGCCGGCCGCGGCGGAGCGTTCCGCGGTGTCCACCACCACGCTCCAGCCGTGCCCGAACTCGCCCGGCGGCAGCCGGAACGCCACGTGCTCCCAGTGCGCGTTGAACAGCAGCAGGAACGAGTCGTCGGTGATCGCCTGCCCGTGCGCGTCCGGCTCGGAGATGGCGTCGCCGTTGAGGTGCACCGCGATCGCGTGCGCGTCCCGTCGCGTCCAGTCGCGGTTCGTCATCTCCCGGCCGTCCGGGCGCAGCCAGGTCAGGTCGCCGGGCCCGCCGTCCGGGCCGGGGCCGCCGCGGAAGAACCGTCGCCGGCGGAACACCGGGTGGCCGCGGCGCAGCGCGATCAACCGCCGGGTGAAGTCCAGCAGTTCGCGCTGCTCATCATCCAACTCCCAGTCCATCCAGGACAGTTCGCTGTCCTGGCAGTAGGCGTTGTTGTTGCCGCGCTGGGTGCGGCCCAGTTCGTCGCCGTGGCTGAGCATCGGCACGCCCTGCGAGACCAGCAGCGTGGTCAGCAGGTTGCGCTGCTGCCGGGCCCGCAGCGTCAGCACGCCGCGGTCGTCGGTGTCGCCCTCGGTGCCGCAGTTCCAGGACCGGTTGTGGCTCTCGCCGTCCCGATTGCCCTCGCCGTTGGCTTCGTTGTGCTTGTCGTCGTACGACACCAGGTCGCGCAGCGTGAACCCGTCGTGCGCGGTCACGAAGTCCACCCCGGCGCGCGGCCTGCGGTGCTCGCCCGCGTACAGGTCGGACGAGCCGGTCAGCCGGGAGGCGAACTCCGGCAGCACACCGTCGCGCGCCCGCCAGAAGTCGCGGATCGTGTCCCGGTAGCGGCCGTTCCACTCGCTCCACAGCGGCGGGAAGTTGCCCACCTGGTAGCCGCCGTCGCCGACGTCCCACGGCTCGGCGATCAGCTTCACCCGCGACACCACCGGGTCCTGCTGCACCAGGTCGAAGAACGCGGAGAGCCGGTCCACCTCGTGGAACTGCCGGGCCAGCGTGGCCGCCAGGTCGAACCGGAACCCGTCGACGTGCATCTCGGTCACCCAGTAGCGCAGGCTGTCCATGATCAACTGGAGCACGTGCGGGCTGCGCATCAGCAGGCTGTTGCCGGTGCCGGTGGTGTCGAAGTACGACGCCGGGTCGTCGTCGACCAGCCGGTAGTACGAGGCGTTGTCGATCCCGCGGAAGGAGAGCGTCGGGCCCAGGTGGTTGCCCTCGGCGGTGTGGTTGTAGACCACGTCGAGGATCACCTCGATGCCCGCCGCGTGCAGCGCCTTGACCATCGACTTGAACTCGGTGACCTGCCCGCCGCAACCACCCGCGGAGGAATAGCCGTTGTGCGGGGCGAAGAAGCCGATGGTGTTGTAGCCCCAGTAGTTGGTCAGCCCCCGACCGAGCAGATGGCCGTCCTGCACGTACTGGTGCACCGGCATCAACTCCACCGCGGTGACGCCCAGTTCCGTCAGGTGCGCGATCACCGCCGGGTGGGCCAGGCCCGCGTAGGTGCCGCGGATCTCGTCGGGCAGTCCCGGGTGGGTCATGGTCAGGCCGCGCACGTGCGCTTCGTACATCACCGACTCGTGGTACGGCCGCTTCGGCAGCCGGTCGTCGCCCCAGTCGAAGTACGGGTCGGCGACCACCGACAGCATCGCGTGCGGCAGGCTGTCGGAGGTGTCGGGCGTGCCGGGGTCGCCGTCGCGGTAGCCGAGCAGCGAGGCGTGCCCGTCGGCCTGCCCCTCAACGGCCTTGGCATACGGGTCGAGCAGCAGCTTGGCGGGGTTGCAGCGGTGCCCGTGCGCGGGGTCGTACGGGCCGTGCACCCGGAAGCCGTAACGCTGCCCGGGGCCGACACCAGGCAGGTAGGCGTGCCGGATGACGCCGTCGACCTCGGTCAGGGTCACCCGCGTCTCCTTACGCGAGTCGTCGAGCAGGCACAGCTCGATCTTCTCGGCGACCTCGGAGAAAAGCGCGAAGTTGGTGCCGGTGCCGTCGAATGTGGCGCCGAGCGGAAAGGGGTGGCCACGCCATTTGTGCATTTCCGAGACCTTACTTCCGGTATTGCCTCTCCCGCTCGACATAGCGGCCCGACTCGCGGACGAGGCCCGTGACGAACCAAAGAACCACCGCCGTGTCATCCGTCCGGCCCAGCACCGGACGATCCACCCGCGCACCGGCGGCGGCAGGACGGTGGCGGCGTTCCTCGCGCGATAACGCGATAACGCGGTCGCGTGGCGGCGATACTC
>NZ_JACEGK010000692.1:0-3399 GCF_056859195.1 Streptomyces sp. NH27 | reverse complement strand
GCTCCTCGCCGCTCGCACGGCCCGCGCCGCCCTCGCCGTCCTCCCGCGGGAGGTCCGGCAGCGTCAGTCTGCTGGTGCGGCTGGTACGGCGCAGCCGCCGCGGGAACCCGGTCACGACGCTCCTCCGGTCGCCTTGGGCGGCATGCAGCCGGTGGTCGGCGGGGTGCCGCTCGGCAGGTAGCTCTTCGGCACCAGTCCGCACAGGTAGCTGTCGAACCAGCGGCCGTTGCCGAGGGTGTTGCCGACCACCTGGTAGTAGGGGCCGGCCAGCGCCAGCACCTTGTCGAGGCTGCTCTGGTTGGCGAGCAGCACGTTGGTGACGCGGTCGAGGGCGTCCAGCGTGGGGGCGAGCTGCTTGTCGTTGTCGGCGACCAGGCCGTTGAGTTGGATGCCCAGGTTCTGGGTGCCGGTGAGCAGGGAGTGGATGGCGGTCCGCCGTTTCTCGACCTCCCCGAGCAGCAGGGTGCCGTCGGAGATCAGCTCCTGGAAGCGGCTGTTCTGGTCGGAGAGGGTCTTGGTGAGCTTCTTGCTGCCGCTGAGCAGCGAGGCGAGCTGCGCGTCGCGGCTGGAGATGGTCTTGGACAGCGACGACAGGCCGGTGGCGGCGGTCCGCACGGAGGCCGGGGTGTCCTTGAACGTGTCGGAGATCGCCTGGAAGCTCGCGGCGAGCTGGTTCGTGTCGATCGCGTCGAAGGTCTGCCCGAGCCCGTTGAACGCCTGCGTGACGTCGTACGGCGAGGTGGTGCGGGACTTGGGGATGGTGTCGCCGGGGTCCTGCTTGCGGTCGCCGAGCGGGTCCAGCGCGAGGTACTTCTCGCCGAGCAGCGTCTTGATGCCGATGGCGGCGGTGCTGGCGTCGCCGATCCAGGTGTGCCGGACCCGGAAGGTGACCTTGACCTGGTCGCCGTCCAGCCCCACGTGGGTGACCTTGCCGACCTTGACGCCCGCGACCCGCACCTCGTTGCCGCTCCTGATGCCGGCCGCCTCGGTGAAGTGGGCGGAGTAGGTGGTGCCGCCGCCGATCAGCGGCAGCGCGTCGGCGTTGTAGGCGACGAGGCTGAGCAGGGCGAGCACCAGCAGGCCGACGATGCCGACCGCGACCTGGTTGCGCTCGCGCAGCGGCCGGAAGAGCGGGCGGCCGCGCCGGGCGGGGTTGCGCCGGCGGAGCGTGGGCGGTCTCAGCCTCATGACCGGCACCTCGATTCGGTGATCGCTATACCGGTGGGCGGCGCGCTGCCGTCGGAGGTGGTCACGCCGTGCACCGTGGCCTGGCACAGGTAGAGGTTGAGCCACGAGCCGTAGGACGCCAGCCGGCCGATCGTCTGGAACTTCCCCGGGGTGGTGGTGAGGAACTTCTGCAACTGCGGTGTGTTGTCACCGAGGTTGGTGGAGACCCGGTTGAGCTGGGCGATGGAGTTCTTCAGCGGCTGCCGGCCGTCCTGGAGCAACCCGGCGGTGCTGGTGGTGAGTTGGGAGATGGCGGTGATGGACTGGCCGATCGGCTCGCGGTCGGCGGAGAAGCCGGTGACCAGTTGCTGGAGCGAGGTGATCAGGTCGTTGAAGCCGGTCTCCCGGGTGTTGATGGTGGTCAGCACCGAGTTGAGGTTGTCGATCACCTGGCCGATCACCTGGTCCTTCGCGGCGAGCGTGGTGGTGAGCGAGCCGATGTTGCTGAGCAGGCTGTCCACGGTGCCGCCCTCGCCCTGGAGGACCTGCACGATCTCCCCGGAGAGCTGGTTGACGTCCTTCGGGGAGAGTCCCTCGAAGAGCGGCTGGAAACCGTTGAAGAGTTCGGTGAGGTCCAGCGCGGGCGTGGTGTGGCCGAGGGGGATGGTGGCGCCCGGGTGCAGGCCGGCGCCGACCGGGCCGCTGCCCTGCTCCAGGTCGATGTAACGCTGGCCGACCAGGTTGAGGTACTTGATGGTCGCGGTGGCCGAGGCGGGCAGGGTACGGCCCTTCTGCACGGAGAAGTGCACCTTCGCGACCCGGTGCCTGACCACCTTGATCGACTCGACCTGGCCGACCTTGACGCCGGCGATCCGGATGCTGTCGCCCTTGTTGAGCCCGGTGGTGTCGGTGAACTCGGCGTTGTAGCCGGAGGTGTTGCCGACCCCGGCGCCCGCGATGCTCACCGCGAGCACCGTGGTGGCGAACGCGGTGACCAGGATGAAGATCAGCGACTTGATGATCGGCCCGGTCAGGCTGCTGCGGTTCACTTCACCGTCACCGCCGCCCCGCGGTAGACCGGCCCGGTCAGCAGGCTGCTCCAGTCCGGCAGGCTCCCGGGCGAGGTGTTCATGCTGGGCGCGATCAACTCGTTGACCAGCTCGTTCTCCTGCGGGGAGTTGGCGATCGGGGTGGTGCCGCGGCCGTTGTACGGGACCGGGTAGCACTGCGGGCCGCCGCTCGCGTCGTACACCGGGGTGTCCTTGCCGGCCACGTACTTGCCGCGGGAGGCGACGGCGGTGACGTTGACGTGCAGGCCGGGCTCGTCGGTGCCCTTGCCGAGCACCTTGTCCATCGCCGGCACGAAGTCGGCGAGGGTGCGCAGCGTGCAGGGGAAGGACGGGGCGTACTCGGCGAGCAGTTGCAGGGTGCCGCGGCTGTCGGCGGCGAGGTGGATCAGGTTCTCCTTGTTCTGCCGCAGGTAGGTGGTGATGTCCTGCGCGGTGGCGGTCGTCGAGCCGTACAGCGTGCTGAGGTTGGCCTGCTGCTGGGCGATGGTGCCGCTGGTCTTGGTGAAGTCGGTGAGCGCCTGCACGATGTCGGGCGCGGCCGCGTTGTAGGTGTTGCTGACCGTCACCAGTTGCTTGATGTCGTCGGTGAGCGCGGGCAGTTGGGGGTTGAGCTTGGTGAGGTAGTGGTCGAGCTGGACCAGGGTGGTGCCGAGTTCCTGGCCGCGGCCGTCGAGCGCGGTGGCGACCGCGTTCAGGGTGGCGGCGAGCTTCTGCGGCTGGACGGCCGTCAGCAGTGGCATCACGTTGTCCAGGACCTGTTCGAGTTCGACCGCGTCGGCCGAGCGGTCCTGCGGGATGGTGCTGTGCGCGGCCAGCGCGGGACCACCCGAGGGGTTGTCGGCCGGCGGCACGAGCGCGACGAACCGCTCGCCGAACAGCGTGGTCGGCAGCATCTGCGCGGTGACGCCGGCCGGGATCTGGTGCAGCCTGCCGGGGTCGATGGCCAGCGTCAGCCGGGCGCCGGTGCCGTTGGCGTGGATGGCGGTGACCCGGCCGACCACGACGCCGCGCATCTTCACGTCGGCGCCCAGGTTCATCTCGTTGCCGGCGCTTCCGGTGTCCACCGTGACCTTGGCGTCGTTGCTGAACGACTTGTCGTAGACGGCGATCGCGAGCCAGGCCAGCAGCGCGGGCACCAGCAGGAAGATGATGCCGGCGGTAC
>NZ_JACEGK010000691.1:0-3415 GCF_056859195.1 Streptomyces sp. NH27 | reverse complement strand
GCTACCTCCCCCTCCGCCACGACCCCTGCCGCCGCCTGCCCCAACTGCTGATCGGCCTGGCCCTGTACGGGTTCGGCCTGTCCGCCATGGTCCGGGCCTCGCTCGGCGTCAATCCGTGGAGCGTGCTGTACGAGGGGGTGCAGCGGCACAGCTCGCTGAGCTTCGGCACGGTCAACGGACTGGTCGGGGCGGTCGTGCTGCTGCTGTGGATACCGCTCAGGCAGCGGCCGACCTTCGGCACGATCGCGAACATCGTGGTGCTGTCGTTCTCCTCCGACCTCGGCCTCGCCCTGCTGCCCCCGCACCCCGGGCTCCCGCTCCGGGTCGGCCTGCTCCTCGGGGGCGTGCTGCTCAACGGGCTCGCCGTCGCGATCTACGTAGGCGCGCGGCTCGGGCCGGGCCCGCGGGACGGGCTGATGACCGGCGCCTCGGCCGCCACCAGTCGCTCGATCCGCTTCGTCCGCACCCTGATCGAGGTCACCGTCCTCGCCGTGGGCGTCCTGCTCGGCGGGAGCGTCGGGCCGGGCACCGTGCTGTACGCGGTCGCGATCGGCCCGATCACGCAGTTCCTGCTGCCGCGCTTCGCCTACCGGACGGCCGCGGACCGCCACCGCGTCGGGCCGGGCGCGCCCGGCACCCCGGTCAGGTCCGGGTGGCGGCTTCCGTCCCGGCGTCGGCCTTGACACCCGCCTCGGCCTCGGCCCCAGCCTCGGCCCCGGCCCCCGGCTCGCCCTCGGACGTGACCGGGGCCGGGGCCCCGGGCTGCGCGGGGGGCGCCGCCGCTGCCGGGGCGGCGGCCTTCCGGCGCCGCTCCTTGAGCTCCTGCCGAAGCAGGATCCACCAGCCGACCGGGACCATGAGGGCGAACAGCCACCACTGGATCGCGTAGGGCAGGTGCACGCCCTGGCCGACGACCGCCATGTCGGTGCCGGAGTCGCTGTCGCTGCCCGGCGCGCCAATCTGCTCGGCGGACTGGCCCTTGGTGAGCGGCGGGCTGGTCCTGACCAGTTCGAGGTAGCCACTGAGCACCGGCTCGGACAGCTTCTTCGCCTGCTCGGTGCTGTTGATCAGCATGAACTGGCGGGGCGGGAGGCCGCCGACGTTCCGAATTCCGCTGATTTGGGAGGTTTCGTCCAGCTGGAGCCGCCCGGTGAGAGTGACCGTCCCGGTGGGCGTCTTCGGCACCGCCGGGAACGCCGCGGTGTCGTCGGCGGGCGCGACCCAGCCCCGGTTGACCAGCACCACGTCGCCCTTGGCGATGACCAGTGGGGTGACCAGGAAGAAGCCCTGGTCCCCGTTGGTGTTGGTGCGGCGCCTGACCACGAACTGGTGCGCGGTGTCGTACTTCCCGGTGGCGGTCACCGGCCGGTACCGGTCGGCGCCGGGCAGCTTCGCGCCCGGGTGGGTCAGGGTCTGCATCGGGACCGGCTTCGCGTGCATGGCCAGCGAGATCCGGTGGTTGCTGTGCTTGGTCTGCTGGTAGCGGTGGAACTGCCACAGGCCCAACCGGCCCATGACCAGTATCAGCGCCACGAACAGCACGGTCAGCAGGATCCAGCGGCGGGTGAGCACGACGCGAAGCACGAAACGACGTTACCTCCCGCGCGGCGACCACCCGCACACCGGGTGCACCCTCGCCCGGGCCCGGCCGCGCAAGCCGAGGTCGCGGGGGTCACCGGCGTTATGGGGGCAGCGGTGTGACGGGGCCGCCGAGATCGCGGGAGTCACAGAGCCGGCGCGGGTCACGCCGGCTCGTCGGTGTCGCCCCCGGACACCTCCGGGCGGCGCGCGGTGTCGCTGATCCGGATCAGGATGCCGACCAGCGCCCAGTTGGCGACCACCGACGAGCCGCCGTACGCGACGAAGGGCAGCGTCATGCCGGTCAGCGGGATCAGGCCCATCACGCCGCCCGCCACGACGAAGACCTGGAGCGCGAACGCGGCCGACAGCCCGCCGGCGAGGAGCTTGCCGAACGGGTCGCGGGTGGCGAGCGCGGTCCGCATGCCGCGCTCGACGATCAGCGCGTAGAGCAGCAGCAACGCCACCACGCCGGCCAGCCCCAGCTCCTCGCCCACCGTGGCCAGGATGAAGTCGGAGTTCGCGGCGAAGCCGATCAGGTCGGAGTTGCCCTGCCCCAGACCGGTGCCGATCAGGCCGCCGGAGCCGAACGCCCACAGCGCCTGCATGGACTGTTCGGAGTGGCCGACCAGGCCCTGCCGGCTCTTCAGGTACTCGCTCATCGGGTGCAGCCACGCCTGCACCCGCTGCTGGACGTGCGGCTCGAACGAGTCGACGCCCACCGCGCCGCCCGCCGCCATCAGCAGGCCGACGACGATCCAGCTGGTGCGCTCGGTGGCGGTGTACAGCATCACCACGAACAGGCCGAAGAACAGCAGCGAGGTGCCGAGGTCCGTCTCGAAGACCAGGATCAGGATCGACACCGCCCACACCAGGAGGATCGGCCCCAGGTCCCGGCCGCGCGGCAGCGGCACTCCGGCGAAGCGGCGGTCGGCCAGCGCCAGCGCGTCCCGTTTCACCATCAGGTAGCCGGCGAAGAAGATCGCGATCACGATCTTCGCGAACTCGGCGGGCTGGAAGCTCAACCCGAACAGCGAGATCCAGATCCGCGCCCCGTACACGTCGACCCCGAGCCCGGGCACCAGCGGCAGGAGCAGCAGCGCCAGCGCGCCCGTCATCGAGATGTACGTGTACCGCTGGAGCCTGCGGTGGTCTCTCAGGATCACCACCACCGCGCCGAACAGCGCCACCCCCATCGCGGAGTAGAGCAGCTGACGGGGTGCTTCCGCCACGAAACCGGGAAAGGCCCGCAGCCGCTTCGACTGGTCCAGCCGCCAGATGAGCACCAGGCCGAGGCCGTTGAGCAGCGTCGCGATCGGCAGCAGCAGCGGATCCGCGTACGGCGCGAACCTGCGCACCACCAAGTGCCCGAGGCCCGCCAGCAGTCCGAGGCCCGGACCGTAGCTCAGCAACCCGGCGGGCACCTTGCCGTGCACGGCCAGGCCGGTGTTGACGTACGCGAAGACCGGGATCGCGACCGCGAACAGCAGCAGCGCCAGCTCGGTGTTGCGCCGCTTGGGCACGTCTGATGCGTAGTTCATCGTGATGTCCCCGGTGTCGCCCCCAACTGCCGGGCACTCGCGGTCGTGCCCGGCACCCCGTCGTACCTCCATGATCACGGACTCGACGGGGTCGCGCACGGTTCCCCGGCCGCACCCGGGGAACCGGGTCACGGCTTGCCGAAGGTGAGGGTGAGGTGGGGGCGGCCTGCGGTGGCGGGGGCGCTGCGCGACCAGAACCAGGCCGAGTCGGTGCCGGTGGAGGTCAACGCGAGGTCGTAGGTGTTGCCGAGGCGGGCGCTGAGCGGGGCGGCGGTGAGGGTGGCGGTGTAGTCGGT
>NZ_JACEGK010000690.1:0-3452 GCF_056859195.1 Streptomyces sp. NH27 | reverse complement strand
GAGGAGTACCCCGGATTACCCCCCACCCGCCGAAGGCAAGGGGACGGGTGCCGGGCCGGGCGTCGCGAACCGGTGAACCTTGCCGGGAGGGGCACTGGTGCCGTGGCCGGCAAGGTTTGCCCGGTAGCGAGGTGTGCCGGCGTGGTCGTCCGCAAGGCGCCGCAGCGGCCTCGTAGTGGGCCTACTCGGCTGATGCGGCAACGCCGTGGACGGCCGCGCCAGGGCGGCGAGCGGGGCAAACCGTTCCGGGAGGGGCACTAGCTTCTTCGGACCGCTGTGGACTCCCGGACGATCAGCCGGTAGCCGGGCAGGATACGGCGCGGCTGCGGGGGTTCGGTGCCGCCGACGACCGCGATCCGCTCCACCAGGCAGTCCACCGCGAGTTGGGCCAGCGCGGCCTTGTCCGGGGCGACGGTGGTCAGCGAGACCACGCCGTAGCGGCCCTCCTCGATGTCGTCGAAGCCCACCACGGCGATGTCCTCGGGCACCCGCAGACCCCGCTCGGCCAGGGTGCGCATCGCGCCCAGGGCGATCAGGTCGTTGTAGGCGAACACCGCGTCGGGCCGGTCCTCGCGGTCCAGCAGCGCCGCCATCGCGGCGGCGCCGTCGGCGCGGTCGTAGCCCTCGGTGGCGGCGACCATCGACTCGTCGGGGGCCAGACCGGCGGCGACGATCGCCTCCCGCCAGCCGCGCAGCCGCAGGTGGGCCGGCTGGCGCGCGCTCTCCCGGCGGGCGCCGAGGAACGCGATCCGGCGCCGGCCGATGTCCAGCAGATGCCGTACCGCGGTCCGCGCCGCACCCACGTTGTCGATCATGATGTGGTCGTACGGGGCGTCGTACTCGCGCTCGCCGAGCAGCACCATCGGCGGGCCCTCGGGACGCGACAGCAGGTCCTCGCTCTCCAGCCGGATCGGGCTGAGGATCAGCCCGTCGATGACATGCGAGCGGAACCCCTGCGAGACCAGCACCTCCTTCTCGCGCAGCCCGGCGGTGTGGTCGAGCAGCACGGTCAGCTCGTGCCGGGCCGCCGCGTCGATCACCGCGCCGGCCACCTCCGCGAAGTAGGGGTTGCCGAGCTCCGGCACGGCCAGCGTGATGATGCCGGTGCGGCCCTTGCGCAGATGACGCGCCGTCAGGTTCGGCCGGTAGCCGAGTTCGTCGATCGCCTGCTGGACCCGCCGGCGGGTGCTGGGCGTGACGTGGGGATAGTCGTTCACCACGTTGGAGACGGTCTTCACGGACACGCCGGCGCGCAGCGCGACATCCTTGAGGCTGACGCCCACGGAATTCCTCTCTCGGTCGGACCGGTTGCGTCGCGGTCCGGCTCAGGTCTGCGGCCCCCCGGCCCGCGGTGGTGCTGCCCTGGTACGGCGGTCACTCCAGCTGCTGGGTACGGCTCAGCAGCGTCTGTAGCAGTACCACGACGGCGAGGAAGCCGCCGTTGACGGTGTCGGTGAACGCCGATCCGTACTGCGAGAAATAGTGGTCGATCAGATTGTGGATCACCGCGAGCAGCAGCACACCGCTGACCGTGCCGCCGATCGAACCGGCGCCGCCGGTGAGCAGGGTGCCGCCGATCACCACCGCGGAGATCGCGGTCAGTTCGTAGCCGACGCCGATGGTGGTCACGCCCGAGCCGAGCCGGGCACCGCCGAGCGCGCCCGCGCCCGCCGCCAGCGTGCCGGACAGCAGGTACACCAGCACCTTCGCCCGGGCCACCGGCAGGCCCATCAGCCGTGCCGCGTGCTCGTTGCCGCCCAGCGCGGTCAGCGTGGCGCCGAACCGGGTCCGGGCCAGCAGCAGCGCGCCGAGCGCGAAGAGCGCCGCCACGATCAGTACGGGGGTCCAGGTGCCGGCGCCCAGGTTCCGGAACCACGAGTGGGCCGGTACCAGGTACGTGGTGGCGCCTTCACCGGTGACGGCCTGCAACAGCCCGCGCAGGCCCAGCAGTCCGACCAGCGACACGATGAACGGCGCCATCCGCGCGTAGGCGATCAGCAGACCCTGCAGGGTGCCCCAGGCCGCGCCGACCGCCAGCGGCAGCACGATCGCCAGCCAGGTGCCATGCCGCGAGCCGTACGCGCCGAGCACGCCGCCGAGCGCGAACATCGAGCCGACCGACAGGTCGATCCCGCCGGTGATGATGACGAAGGTCATGCCGAGCGCCAGCAGCCACACGAAGGCGTTGCTGCCGAGGATGCTGCTGATGTTGTTCCAGGTCGGGAAGGTCGAGGAGGTCGCCGAGGCGATGGCGACGACGAGCACCAGAACGGCCAGGGCGCCGTGCCGCTGCACCTGGGAGGCGATCCGTTCACGGACCGAGATCCGCGCGGCCTGCCCGTCGGACGCGGCTCCTGGTGGTACCGGGGCCGGCTGGAGGGCGGTGGAAGTCATCGGGTCCCTCGCTCCTGGGAGGCGTACACCGCGAAGCAGATGATGGTGGCCTCGACGATCTGGGTGTAGGAGGTGTGCACATTGTGCTGGGTCAGCACAGCGGTGATGAGCTGCATGAACAGTGCGCCGGCGACGCTGCCCAGCACCCGTACCCGGCCGCCGGACAGCGGGGTGCCGCCGACCACGACCGCGGTGATGGCGTCCAGTTCCATGTTCAGGCCCTGGTTGGCCGGGTCGGCCTCCGCGCCGTGCCCGACGATCAGCACGCCGGCGAGCGCGGCGAGCACGCCCGACAGCACGTAGACGGTGATCAGTACCCGGCGCACCGGCAGGCCGGACAGCCGGCTCGCCTGCCGGTTGTCGCCGATCGCGACGAGCTGCCGGCCGAAGGTGGTGCGGCGCACCAGCAGCCCGGTCAGCAGCGCGCAGACCCCGGCGATCCAGGCCATCTCGGGGACGCCGCCGAGGTTGCGCGAGCCGAGGTCGAGCAGGCCGGATTGGGTGATGGGCTTGGCCGAGTTGCCGTTGACGATCTCGGCGAGGCCGCGCACACCGATCATCAGTGACAGCGTCGCCACGATCGGCTGGACCCGGGCGAAGGCGACCATCGCGCCGCCGACCGCTCCGGTGGCCGCGCCCAGCACCAGCGCGACCGCGAGCGCGGCGAACAGGCCGTACCCGGCGTAGAGCGGCACCACCGACGCGGCGAGCGCGATCGTGGCGCCCACCGACAGGTCGATGCCCTCGGTGCCGATCACCAGGGACATGCCCAGCGCGACCAGCAGCGTGGGTGCGACCTGGTAGAGCTGCACCCGGATGTTGCCCATCGACAGGAACGACCCGTCCAGGCCGACCGCGACCACGAACAGGATGACCAGCGCGGCGTACACGCCGTACTGCTGGAGCAGCCGCAGCAGCCGGCCGCGGTCCAGGGCCGCGCCCGGCCAGGTGAGGGAGGTCATGGCTGCGTCTCCTTGGCGGGGTGCTCTCGGGGGTGTTCGGGCGCGGCGGGGTCGTCGGGATCAGCGGGGTCTGAGGCTGCGGCGGAGGCGTCGGGT
>NZ_JACEGK010000689.1:0-3453 GCF_056859195.1 Streptomyces sp. NH27 | reverse complement strand
GAGCAGGGCCCGGGCCACGGGCAGCAGGAGCGCCGCGGGGGGCTCGGCGGTGCGGGCCGCGCGCCGGCTGCGCTGCGTACGCAGCGTCGCGCGGGCGGCGGACAGCGCGGCGCCGGCGAGGACGGCCGCGCGCAGATCGCGATCCGGGGTGCCGGGCGGCAGCCGCCGCTCGACGAGCGTGGCGAGCCGGTCCTCGAAGTGCACGAACTCCTGCACCAGCCGCGCCATCACCAGGGACTCGGTGCCCTCCGGCGCGTGGGTGAGCGCGCTCAGGCTGCTGGCGCCGAAGGAGCGGGCCGCCGCCAGCAGCGCCCCGCACACCGCGTCGAGCGGCGGCTCCCCGGCCGGCCGGGCCGCCAACTCCGCCTCCAGCCGGGCGAACAGCTCCACCCCGTCGGGCAGCAGCAGCGCCTCCTTGCTGTCGAAGTAGCGGAAGAAGGTGCGCTCGGAGACGTTGGCGCCGCCGGCGATGTCGGCGATCGTGGTGCCCGCGAATCCGTGGACGGCGAAGAGACGGGTGGCGCTCTCGCGCAACTCGTGCCGGGTCTGCTCCTTCTTGCGCTCTCGCAGCCCGGGTTCGGACGCGGCTTCGGACGCGGCTTCGGGTGGTGTGACCTGCATGGCGCTCAGCCTAGCCAACGTGTCGGCCATGTCAATTGGCATCCCTGCCAGTTTTGTCCCAGCCGTGCGACCAGCGGCCGGGGCCGCCCGGGTGCGCTCCCGGACGGCCCCAGCAGGTGTTCGCTCCGTTCAGGGTGCCGCCGTCAGTTCTGGAGCCCGGTGTTGAGGGCGTTGAGCAGCGAACCGTCGGGGGTGTCGCCGGACATCTCCCAGATCATCGCGCCCAGCAGGTGCTTGGACTTGATGTACTGGGCCTTCTTGCCGATGGACCAGGTGTCGTCGAAGGACCACCACTGGCCGCCCGCGCCGGTGTAGCCGTAGGTGGCCACGGTCTGGTCGTTGTGGTAGACGGTCAGGCCCGGCACGCTGGTGATCAGGTTGTTGTAGCCGCGGGTGCCGGCCTCCTCGGCGAACTGGCCGGGCGCGGCGCCGTTGGCGCTCTGCCACTCGCCGTTCGCCCCACCGTCGGCCACCTGCTGCCAGCCTCTGCCGTAGAAGGGGAAGCCGATGGTGAGCTTGCGCGGGCTGACGCCGGCGTCGAGGTAGGTCTGCACCGCGCCGTCGACGCTGAAGTCGTTCGGGTAGGGCGAGTTGGGGTCGGGGTAGAGGTTGGCCTGGTCACCGGTGCGGTTCGGCTCCCAGGAGTTGTCGCTGCCCGAGCCGTGGAAGTCGTAGCCCTGGATGTTCTCGATGTCCAGGTTCTTCGACACCTGCGGCAGGTCCCAGCCGGCGTCGATCTTCTTCGGGTCGGCCGGAGTGAAGGCGGTGAGCAGCTTGTGGTCGCCGCCGAGCGCGTCGAGCTCTGTGCGGAACTCGGCGATCAGCGCGGTGAAGTTCGCCTTGTCGTTGGTGCTCCAGTGGTTGCCGGGGTGGCCGTCCGCGGAGCCGGGCCACTCCCAGTCGAGGTCGAAGCCGTCGAAGATGCCCGCGGCGACGCCCGGACCGCCCGCGCCCTCGGTCTCCGGCAGGTTGCCCTTGATGTACATGTCGATGCAGGACTGCACGAACTTCTTGCGGGAGGCGTCGGTGGCGGCCACGTCGGAGAAGTACTTGGAGTACGTCCAGCCGCCGAGCGACATCACGACCTTCAGGTTCGGGTACTTGGCCTTGAGCTCCTTGAGCTGGTTGAAGTTGCCGCGCAGCTTGCCCCAGCCGTCGTCGGCCTGGCCGTTGACGGACTGCGAGGCGGGGAACGCCCGGCCGTAGTCGGCGTCCGCGTCGCCGGCGCCGTCACCCTGGCTCGGGTCCTCCGGGTCGGCCGTGGTGGCCTTGGTCACGCCGTTGAGGCAGGTGAGGTTGGCCGGGTCGATGTTGCCGAACGCGTAGTTGATCACGTCCAGCTTGGCGGCGGCGCCCGAGGTGTCGAGGTTCTTCACGAAGTACTGGCGGCCGTAGATACCCCACTGCACGAAGTAGCCGACCTTGGCGTACCCGCCGTTGCCCACGGCCTCCTGGGTGGTGACGGAGACCGGCTTGCCGGCCGGCGAGGCGTTGTCGGCCAGGTCGCGGGCCTTCACGGTGAAGGTGTACGTGGTGGCGGGCGCGAGACCGACCAGGGTGGTGGTGAGGGTGTCGGCGGGCACCGTCGCGGCGAGCGTCGAGCCCTGGTAGACGTCGTAGGCGGCGACGCGGATGTTGTCGGTCGCCGCGTCCCACGACAGCTGGACGGTGCTGGAGGTGACGGTGCCCGCCCGCAGGTTGCCCGGGGCGGTCGGCGGAATCGTGTCGGTGGACGGGTCGAAGGTGGTCGCGGTGACCGGGTCACTGGCCGGGCCGGTGTTGCCGCGGGTGTCCTTCGCCCGCACCGTGAACTGGTACGACGTCGCCGGGGACAGGTTGGGCACGGTCGCCGTGGTGGTGGCGCTGGAGGCCACGACGGTGTCGCCCTGCAGCACGTCGTAGGACGCCACGGGGAAGTCGCCGATGGCCGCCGCGGTCCACTTCAGGCTCACCGTGTGCGCGGTGGCGTCGGCGACGGCGACGCCGGTCGGCGCCTTCGGGGGGACCGCCGGGCTGCCGTCGCACTTGTCGCCGTTGATCAGGCACCCGGTCGGCACGCTGATCGGGCCCGACGCCTGGAACGTGTAGCTGTACGGGTAGGTGGACCCGTTCGCCGGGATCGTCGAGTTGTAGTACGCGGGCGTGACGACGACGTGCGAGCCGGTGACGGTGCTGGTGCCGTTCGTCTCGCTGCTGATCTTCACACCGGCCGGAAGGTCGAACTCCAGGCTCCAGCCGTTCACGGCGGCCGACGAGCCGTTCTTGACGACGTAGCTGCCGGACCACGACGAGCCGCTGCCGGTGCTGCTGAACTCCGCGGTGAGTACGCCCGCGGCATGCGCGGCTGGGGTGTTGAGCCCGACGAGCCCGGCCAGCGCGAGGGCGATGGCGGTGAGTCCGGTGGCCAGCCGGGCGCGTAACCGCGCCGACCGGCGGAGAGGTCTGGGCGTTCTGAGTCCTGGGAACACGGCTCTCCTTGGTGGTGGGGGGATGCCCAGGGCAGCGCGGAACGGCATGACTCCCGCTCCACGTCGCACTGTCGGGGTATCGCACAGCCAGGACAGCCGAGGCCGCCGTCGAGCGGCAATGGGTCGGACGAACAATTGGACTGTACCAATCTGGGCGCCGCGGGCGAGGCCGGACGCGTTGCCGCAGATGAAAAGGGACTAGACCAATTGCCGTGATTTTGCTGTCCCTTGACCGTCCGGGGGCGCCGGAAGCTGTGCGCCGCTCTGTGGATCGCCTGTGCGCCGCGCCGGGCCGCATGACGATGGCGGCGGTCTCCGGAGCGGGTGCTGGAACGGGCGCCGGAACAGGCGTCGGAACAGGTGC
>NZ_JACEGK010000688.1:0-3471 GCF_056859195.1 Streptomyces sp. NH27 | reverse complement strand
GTCTTGTGGGGGCCCGCGGGCGGAAGGCGGCGGTCGACGACTCCGCTGGCCACTCCGGTTCGCTGCTCCTCCGGTCCGCCGCCCCTCCGGCTCCTCCGGCTCCGCTACTCCTCCGGCTCGGCCTCTTCCGCCTCGGCGGCCGCCTGCAAGGCGTGGCGGGAGCGGCGGGTGGCGTTGACGACGAGGCCGGCGCCCGCGATGAGGAAGACGGCGCCGCCTATGACGTACGGCTTCGTGTCGATCATGCCGGTCTCGGCGAGCCCCCCGGCGGGCTCCGCCTGGGTGGTGGCGGTGCGGGCGGACGTCGCGTCCGGCGCCGTGGAAACGGCCGCGACCGTGGCGGTGTCCGCGTGCGCCGAGGGGACGAAGTAGAGCGCGGCCAGTACGGCGGCGGCGACCGCGGCGACGTACGGGCGGGGCGAGGCCATCTGATCCCCCAGCGGATGCGGCGAGTTGACCGTAGGGGCCGATGGTAGTGACTGGCGGCGGCCGGTGGGAAGCCGCGAGCCGGCCCGGGGGTGATTCGCGGGCGGTTCGTGAACGGTTCGCGGTGCGTGGCGGGTGGGCTACGGAAAGCCGCGTGACGGTCATCACGGGGAGTACGTGTCAAAGACCACAATTTCCAGCGGAAAGGACATACCTGGCGTCGGGGCTGTTTCCATGGACGGTGGAAGTAGCCCCGCGCCGATCGTCTCGGCCTGCGGGCGTACCCGATCATCGGAGAGACGTGTGACGCCGCCCGACACCGGAAAATCCCCCGCCTCCGCAGCGGGAGGTCCCGCCGAACACGGCCCCGCCGGGACCGCCCGCAGGAAGCGCACGGTGTTCCGCCGCGGCACCCTCGCGGCGCTCGCGGTCGTGGCCGGCGGCGCGGTGGCGCTGACCGCGTGCGGCCACGGCGACGGCGGCAAGGACGGCGGCCAGAACGCGGCCGCGTCGATCTCCCAGACGCCCAGCGCCACCTCCACCACCGCCGGCTCCAGTCCCAGCGCCAGCCCGACCACCAGTCCGGAGACGCAGGCCCGCGAGGACGCGGCGGCGGCCAAGCACACCTCGGCCGCGAAGATCACCATCACGCCGAAGTCCGGCACCACGCAGACCGCGGTGAGCGGCGCGGTGAAGGTGAGCGTCGCCGGCGGCAAGCTGACCAAGGTGACGATGACGGCCACGTCGTCCGGCCACACAGTGGCGGGCAGGATATCCGCCGACGGCACCACCTGGACGCCGAGCGCGACGCTCGGGCACGGCATCCAGTACCGCGTATCCGCCACCGCCAATGACACGCAGGGGCGTACGACGTCCGCGCAGGCCACGTTCGGCACCACGCCGGTCACCGGCAGTTTCGTCGGGTACTTCACCCCGGAGGACGGCTCCACGGTGGGCGTGGGCATGCCGGTCTCGATCAACTTCAGCAAGGCGATCTCGTCCGCCGACCGGGCCGCGGTGCAGCGCGGGGTCACCGTGCAGTCCAGCAGCGGGCAGCAGGTCGTCGGCCACTGGTTCAGCTCCACCCGGCTCGACCTGCGGCCGCAGAGCTACTGGCAGGCCGGCTCGCACGTCACGCTCGACCTGAACCTGGCCGGCGTCGAGGGCGCCCCGGGCGTCTACGGCACGCAGCACAAGACGGTCGGCTTCGACGTGGGCCGCTCGCAGGTCTCCACCGTGGACGCCGCCACGCACATGATGACCGTGGTCCGCGACGGCAAGGTGATCCGCACCCTGCCGATCTCCGCCGGCGGCGACGGGCACACCACGTACGACGGCCAGATGGTCATCGCGGAGAAGGACCAGACCACCCGGATGAACGGGGCGACGGTCGGCTTCACCGACGACGACGGCAAGGGCGAGTACGACATCCCCGACGTGCCGCACGCCATGCGGCTGAGCAACTCCGGCACGTTCATCCACGGCAACTACTGGTCCGACAAGTCGATCTTCGGCAGCGCCAACACCAGCCACGGCTGCATCGGGCTGAGCGACGTCAAGGGCGGCGGGGACAACACCACGGACGCGGCGTGGTTCTTCAACAACTCGCTGCTCGGTGACGTGGTCGTGGTGAAGAACTCGCCGGACAAGATCATCCAGCCCGACAACGGGCTCAACGGCTGGAACATGTCGTGGAGCAAGTGGGTGGCCGGCTCCGCGCTGTGAGCTGAGCCCGGGCAGGTAGTAAGCCGTACGGGAGTGAGCCGGGCGGTACGGGTCGCGCCTCGGGGGCGGGGCCCGTACCGTCCGGCTCACTCGTCAGTCCACGGCGGTGTGGATCCAGGCGGCCGGGTCGTCCAGGACGGCCCGGACCGCGCTGTAGGCGGCGCCGCGCAGTACCCCGTCACGGCCGAGCCGCGAGGTCACCACGTCCTCCGGGCGC
Organism: Streptomyces sp. NH27; assembly: GCF_056859195.1. NCBI lineage: Bacteria > Bacillati > Actinomycetota > Actinomycetes > Kitasatosporales > Streptomycetaceae > Streptomyces > Streptomyces sp. NH27. Next base: position 1,103 of record NZ_JACEGK010000688.1, on the reverse strand, counting down.
CACTGGCGGTCGGTGACGCGCGCGGCCAGCTCGCGGCGCGCGCCGGGCAGCAGCCAGGGCGCGAGGTCCGCGAGCGGGCCGCCGACCACCACGGCCTGCGGGTCGAGCAGGTTGACCGCGCCGCTCAGCGCGATGCCCAGGGCCGCGCCGGCCTCTTCCAGGGCGCGGATCGCGGCGGGGTCGCCGGCGGCCGCGGCGGTGCGCAGCTCCCTCGGGGTGCCGGCGCCCGCCGACCGGAGCAGGGCTTCCTCGCCGGCGAAGGTCTCCAGGCAGCCGTGCGCGCCGCACGAGCACAGGGGGCCGTCCGGGTGCACGGGGACGTGGCCCAGCTCGCCGGCGAAGCCGCGGGCGCCGCGGAAGAGCCGGCCCTCCACGATGAGGGCGGCGCCGATGCCGATCTCGGCGGAGACGTGCACGAAGTCGGCGAGGCGGTCGTGGCCGCCGAGCCAGAGTTCGGCGAGCGCGCCGAGGTTCGCCTCGTTCTCCACGACGGTCGCGTGCGGGCCCAGGGCGGTGGCGACCGAGACGTCCTCCCAGCCGAGGTTGGGGGCGCGCAGTACGGTGCCGCGGTCGCGGCTGACCAGGCCGGGCACGGCGACCGTGGTGCCGACCGGGCGCAGGTCCATCGCGGCGGCCTCCTTGGCGACCTGCGCGGTCAGCTCCGCGAGTTCGGCCAGGACGGACGCGGCCGGGCGGCCCCGGTTCGCAGCGGGGGACTCGGTACGGCAGCGCAGCTCGCCGCGGAGGTCCACCACGCATGCGGCGAGGTGGTCGATGCCGATTTCCGCGCCGATGCCGGCGGGGCCGGTGTCGGACAGCGCGAGGGCGGTGCCCGGGCGGCCTACGGTGCCGGGGCGCCGTGCGCCGCGTTCCTCCAGCAGGCCCGCGGCCAGCAATTCGTCCACGAGCGTGGAGACGGTTGCCCGGGTGAGGCCGACCTCGGCGGCGATGGTGGCGCGGGTGAGGTCGTCCTCCGTGGCCAGGGCTCGCATGACCAGGGAGAGGTTGCGGTGGCGTAGTTCCGATTGGGCGCCAGTGCGTTTGACCACGGTTCTCCTTTCTCGCCTTGCCGTCCACAAGTATGTGCGGCTCCCTCCGGGGGT
>NZ_JACEGK010000687.1:0-3471 GCF_056859195.1 Streptomyces sp. NH27 | reverse complement strand
TCGATGACCTGCCCGGTGATGTAGCGGGCCCGGTCCGACGCGAGGAAGCACACCAGCGCGGCGACGTCCTCGGCGGAACCGAACTCCCGTGACGGGATGAGGCTCTTCACACGTTCGACCTGCGGCTCGGGGATCGCGGCCGTCATGTCGGTGGCGATGAAGCCGGGGGCGACCGCGTTGACCGTCACCCCGAGGCCGCCGACCTCCTTCGCCAGCGCCTTGGTGAAGCCGATCACCCCGGACTTGGAGGCGGAGTACGCGGTCTGGCCCGGCGCGCCGTGGATACCGGAGGCGGAGGTGACGTTGACGATGGTGCCGCGCCGGCGCCGTACCAGCGGCATCACCAGCGGCCGGGTCACGTTGAACATGCTGCCGAGGTTGGTCTCCACCACCTCGTCCCACTGCTCGCGGCGCATCCGGGCGAAGCTGACGTCGTGGGTGACGCCGGCGTTGTTGACGAGCACGTCCAGTTCCCCGTCGAGCGCGCGCAGTGCCTCCGCGGCGAACCGGCTCGCGTCCGCGGTGTCGCCGACCCGGCCCGGCAGCGCGGTGCACTGCTGGTCGGGGTAGGCGGCACGCATCTCCTCGGACAGGTCGGCGGCGGCAGCGGCGCTGGAGTGGTAGCCGAAGACCACGTGGGCGCCCTGCGCGAGGGCGAGCCGGACCACCTCGGCACCGATGCCGCGCGCGCCACCGGTGACCACGCACTTGCGGCCGCTCAACGGCAGGTCATCGGCCACCGCCTGCCCCCTCCCCGGCCATCACGAGCTTCGCCTTCTTGTTGTCGACCTCCCGTTCGCGCAGCGCGCGGTAGCGCTCCTCGGCGAGCAGCGTGGAGACCATCGGGGTGTAGAAGGGGCCGTCGCCGACCAGGGTGATCTTCTCGGGGGTGATCTCGGCCAGGCCGCGCGAGGCGAGCCCGTCCCAGACGGTGGCGAACTCCTCGTAGACGTCGACGCCCATCGAGGCGCGCAGCCCGGTCCGGTCCAGTTCCATGCCGAGCAGGTGCCGGAAGACGGTGGCCAGCACCCAGTCGTCGGACTGGTAGCGGAAGGCCCGCTCGACCGGCAGCCGGCCCTCGTCGACCGCGGCCTTGTAGAGCGACAGGTTCCGCTGGTTGATGTACGACCAGGACCGGCCGGGGCCGAGGGTGGCGGCGCCGAAGAAGGAGATCGCCGCGTAGCCGAGGCCCAGCGCGTCGGAGACGTCGTGCAGTTGGGGCCGGTAGCCCTCGCGGAAGTCTCGGCTGGTCGGGTCGCCGGGCTTGCGGAAGCTGTACGCGCCGTGCTGCTCGTAGCCCTGGTCGAGCAGGTAGTCCCGGCCGACCCGGTACATCTCCAAGTTGCTGAGGGTACTGGGGAGTTCGTGGAAGCGGTTGAGCGCGAAGTCGGTGGGGCCGCCGACGTTCAGCTCGTAGTGGGTGATGTCGTAGACGTTCCAGGAGACCAGGGTCTTGAGGTCCTCCAGCATGGTCTCGACGGTCTGCTGCGGCCAGCCGAAGATCACGTCGACGTTGGCGGCGAGGCCGAACTCCCGGGCCCAGTCCAGGCTCTGGATCACGTGCCGGGTGGTCTGCTTCCGGCCACTGAGGCTGTTCAGCCGCTCGTTGACCTGCTGGACGCCCATGCTGATCCGGTTCATCCCGGAGTCGCGGATCGCCTGCATCTTGTCCCGGGTGAAGAGCTGGGGGATGCCTTCGAGGGTGAGGTCGGCGCCCTCGGCGATGTTCGGGAAGAGCCGGTTCACCAGCTCCATGATCTTCAGGTAGTGCGCCGGGCGGTACAGATTGGAGGTGCCGCCGCCGAAGTACGCCGAGCCGAGCCGGGCGCCGGTCAACCGGTCGCGGTACAGCTCGGCCTCGCGCTCGACGTAGCCGTAGTAGTCCTCCAGGGCGTCGTTGCCCTTGAACTCCTCGACCGGGAACAGGCAGTAGCCGCACTTCCCGGGGTCGGTCTTGATGCAGTACGGCACGCCGATGTACAGGAACATGTCGGGCGCCTGGCCCGCCTTCTGGAGCTTGCGGCGGTCCTCGGTGATCTCGTCGGCGGCGATGGTGGGTTCGGTCCAGTAGCGCGGCGAGGGGAAGCCGTGCTGGATCTTGTTGACCTGGCGTTGTTCGAGGTGGCTGTCGATGTAGTCCGTGACGTATGTGGAATCCAGCATGGTCCGGCTCATTCCTCCGGGAGGGTTTCCTGCGGGCCTGGGCGTTGTCGGCGGTCCGGCGGTCCGGCGGTCCGGGGCGCTCGGCGCGCCGGGTACGGCGTGCGGGTGCGGGTGCTGCGGGTGCTGCGGGTGCGCGGCGGTGCGCCGGCTGTGGGCGCACCGCCGCGGGGGTCAGACGGTCGCGGTGGCCGGCTCCAGGGACAGCACCCGGTCGAGGAGGAAGTCCGCGAGCCCCTCGATGGTCTGGTAGTCGAGGGCTTCCATCGCCTTGTAGCGGAACTCCAACTTCTCCTGGATGCGCCGTTGGAGCGCGGTGACGCGGAGGGAGTCCAGGCCGATCTCCAGCAGCGCGAGGGACGGGTCGATGCCGTCGGCGACCATGTCCATCTCGGCGGACGCCTTGCCCAGCGTCTCCCTGACCTCCGCTGCCAGCCACTCGATGACCGTCTGCTTGCGGTCCTCGGGGCCGAGGGGCGCGAGCGCCTCCAGCAGTTCCCGGCGGCTGCGGCCGCTGCTCTGTCCGGCGTTCTCGCCGGGATCGGGCAGGTCGCCGCCGGCCAGCGCGCCGGCGTGCCGGAACTCGACGCCTTCGAGGTCGGCGACGATCCGGCCCTCGCTGTCGGTCAGCCGCAGGTCGACCACGAAGCCGGTCCGCGCGTCGTGCGGGCGGCGCCGCACATGCGCCCAGACCTCACCGGGCAGTGGCCCGGGCAGGGTGAGCCGGCGCAGCGCGACCGGGATGTAGCCGCCGGCCAGCAGGGAGTTGGCGGCGGTCTCCGGGTCGTCGGTCTCGGGGCCGGCCGCTCCCGCGGGGGTGAGGAAGAGCGCCGCGGCGAGCTGGAGCGCGCCGTCCAGGATGGTGGCGAGCCGGTACGGGTGCGGCTCGACGGGTGCGCCGTCGGGCGCGGAGGTGATCCGGCCGAGCGCTTCCTCACGGCCGGGGTCGGCCAGCCGCAGCTCGCGCACGGTGGCGAAGTGGAAGCCGTGTTCGAGGCCGCCGTCGCGCAGCGTGCCGTAGAGCTGGGCGGGGCGCAGCTCGTGGGGTGCCTCGGCGCGCAGCGCGTCCGGCAGCCGTCCGGCCCGCTCGGTGCGCGGGGCGGGCGCGATGGTGCCGTGGCAGTGCTCGGACCAGTTGCTCCCGGTGCTGCTGCCGGTGACGGTGAAGCGGCGCTCGCCGCCCGGCTCGGGCGCGGTCAGGGTGACCCGGGCGGTGCTCGGCACGCCGGGCGCGAGCACCAGCGGGCGGTTGAACTCCACGTCACTGAGCACCAGTTGGGCGCCGTCGCCGTTGGCCGCGCCGTTCGCCTC
>NZ_JACEGK010000686.1:0-3472 GCF_056859195.1 Streptomyces sp. NH27 | reverse complement strand
CCTTCAGCATCGGCGCCTACCCGGACCTGGTACGGGTACGGGAGCGCTGGTCGCGCCGGGTGGGCAGCTGGCCGGCGAGCGTGCTTGCGGCCGTGCACGTGCTGCGTACCTGCGAGCCGGTCGAGGTGGTGGTGAACGGGCGGCCGCGCTCGGTGTGGCTGCTCTTCGCGGGGAACTGCCGCTATTCCAGCTGGGGGCCGGCGCCGGTGCGGCGGCGGGACCTGGCCGACGGGCTGCTGGACGTGCGGATGGTGGACGGCGGGCCGTTCGCCAGGACCCGGATGCTGGGCGCCGCCCTGACCGGGGCGCTCACCTCGTCGCCGGTCTACACCGCGGCGGCCGTGCCGAGGCTGCGGGTGCGGGTGCCGGGCGCGGGTGTGCACCTCGCGTGCGACGGCGAGGGGGCGGCCGCGCCCGGCGAGGTACTGCTGGACAAGTCGCCGGGCGGCCTGGTGGTGTACCGGGCCTGATCCCGGCGCACGCGGACGGCATACGCAGGGGACGGCACGCACGCGGACGGTCACGGACGGCCACGGCGGTTTCCCGCCGGGGCCGTCCGGGGCCTGTGGCGCGTGGCCTGGGGCGCGTGGCCGATCGGCCGGGGTGGTCAGTTGCCGCTGACCAGCCCGGCCAGCGCCCGTACCCCCTCGCCGGAGATGCTCAGCGCGTCCTCGTTGCCCGTGTCGATGGACAGGATCAGCTCGTCCGACGGCCAGGCTCCGCTGAGCACCGCGAGCTGGACCAGCCGGTAGCGGCGGGTGGCGGGCAGCGCGTCGGCCATCCGGGTCTCCGAGGTGAAGACGGGGACGAGCTGGCGGCCGTCCTCCTGCTCGTAGACCGGTAGCTGGATCTCGCGCGGCGGCTCGGCAGGGGCGGCGTCCGCCTCCTGCGGGCGTTCCTCGGCACCGGGCACCGGCAGCAGCACCTCGCTCACCGCGAGGGTGCTCAGCGCGATCACGTTCTCGCTGCCTTGGGAGATCTCGTGGAGGGCACGCTGCGCAGGGGGCAGGGCACCGTCGGGGTTGATGTCGGTCATCGTCGTGGTTTCCTCTCGCCGCGGCTGCGCTCGGTGTCTGCAAGTGGCTGAACCCGGCGCGTACCCAGCACGGGCCGGAGCATGCCGCCCGCTTTCCGGAATCACCCCGGGGCGGCCGCCCGGCTCACTCGTACTCGGTGCCGCCCTTGCGGGTCAGGTACGCGTCGCCGACCACCTTGGCGATGGCCCGGCCGCCGACCGCGGGGCTGTACTTCCCGTCGGCGGTACGGATCACCACCCCCTCGCGGATGTGCAGCTCCCGGCCGGAGACCGTCTCGTTGCCCGCGGCGAGCGCGAGTATCCGGTCCAGGTCGAACGGGCCGTGGAACAGCCTCGGTACGAGCGGCAGTTCGCCGTCGAGGAGGTCGGCGGGGTCGAACCAGCTCAGCTGTCCGGCGATGTCCGCGCACACGTCGAACGCGGCGAACCCGGGCAGTTCGGTGCCCGCGTTCGTGCCGTAGTCGAGGTCCTGCACGCCCTTGCCGAAGACCTCGCCGAAGATCCCGACCCGGTCCGCACCCAACCGCTCGGCGAGGGCGGCGGCCACTGCGGGCAGGCCGTACCCGTGCACGGCGCGCCAGTAGAGGTTGCCGTCGGCCTCCTTCAGCGCGAGTTGCCTGGCGCCCAGGCCCTTGGACGTGACGTCGAGGGTGCCGGAACCGGCGTAGTAGGTGAGGCAGCAGGCGGTGCCGTGCAGTTTCTCGGTGACGGTGACCTGGTCACCGGGCGCGAAGATGTCCGGGTAGCGCTTGAGGTTCTCGATGTCGATCCACGGCAGCAGGTCGGGCGCGGTGTCCACCTCACCGCTCATCGAAATCGGCACCGGGGGTACCCACTTGACGATCTCCAGCAGTTCGGTGAAGTCCGCGTCGTCGGTGGCGGCGCGCTCCAGGTCGATGCCGTCGAGCGCGCTCGGCCGGCACACAATGCCCTGGGACAGCTCGCCGCGCAGCCGCACCGCCCGTACCCGGTTCTTCCTCGAACCGGCCAGCCGCCCGGTCAGGCCGAGTTCGGCGATCAGCGGCTCGGGCAGCACGGACTGCTCGGGTATGTAGACCGCGAACTCCCCGGTGCGATAGGCCCCTTTGGCCACCACCGCGCGATAGAGACCGACCTGCGCCAGCTCCAGCGCGTCGGCGTTCGGGTGGTCGAGGATCGTGAGCCGCTCGACGGTGACTCGCAGCGTGGACATGGTGAGGCCCCCTTGGTGTGCCGTGTCTGCGGCGCCGTCCCGGCCCGCGCCCCCACTGTGCGTGGCGTCCGGGGCGACGGGCCAACGGTTTTAGCGGGCCCTTCATCCCAACTGGCTTTCCCGGTAGGCGGTTTGGTGGCCGCTACTGGTCAGGAGCCGGCCGTCGCGAAGCCCGGCCGGACCTCGGTACCACTCGGTGCCGCCAGTGCCTTGGTCATGAAGACGCGGCTGGTGCCCGGCGGATCGCAGGGGACCTCGCCCAGCCGCTGCCACCCCTGCTTCCGGTAGAAGTCCGGGGCCTGGAAGCTGATCGTGTAGAGCACGGCGGAGCGGCAGCCACGGGCGCGGGCCTCCGGCCCTTTGCCAGCAAGGGGAGTTGGGGCAGCGACCGTGCCCCGGGCAACCCCTGCCCGCCGCAGCCGCGGACCCGGTCGGGCCGGCGCGGCTCCACCGGCGGTCGGCAGGGCGCGAATTGTGATCAACGCGGCGGCCGACGAGGGTTCAGTCATGCGATACAACATCATCGGCGCGGGCGCGGTGGGCGGCGCCATCGGGGGACGGCTCTTCGACAGCGGCCGCGAGGTCGTACCCGTGGCACGTGGGGCGCACCTGGAAGCCGCGCCGCCCGGGAGCGCCGCGCCCCCGGCGAACTGACGGCCGCGGAGCGCGCGGCCGTGCTGGACGCGGGCAACTGACCCGCGTCCAGCCGTACTTCACCGCCTCATTGCTGGGCCGTCGGGGGCTCCTGCGGGCGCATCCGGAAGTCGTACGCGGCGGGCAGCGGGTGCTCGCGGCGGGTCCGGGCGCGCGCGTCGTCCGACGTGCCGTCGTGCGGCTTCGCGTCGTCCGCGGCCGGGGCGCCGTCGGTGAGCAGGGCCTCGGCGACGGCGTACCAGGTGTCGCTGAGCGCTTCGTCGCCCTCGGCCAGGTCGTCGACGACCACGCCCTCGTCGAGCAGGGCGCGGGCCCTGACCGGGTCGCCCTGAGCCAGGGCGGTACGGGCCCGCAGCAGCCGTACGCGGCCGCCGTCGAGGGGAGTGGCGCCGGCGTCGGGGCCGGGCACGGGGCGGTCGAGGATGCGTGCGGCGTCGTCGGCGCGGCCCGCCGCGAGCAGCGCGGGGACGGCCTCCAGGGCGTAGGCGCGCAGCGCGGTGCGGGCGGACTGCCTTACGGATTCGGTGGGTTGGGGGTCCGCCGGCGCGGGTGCGAGGGTGCTGCCCGGGTCGGCGGCGACGTCGGCGGGG
>NZ_JACEGK010000685.1:0-3479 GCF_056859195.1 Streptomyces sp. NH27 | reverse complement strand
GGTATCCCCCGGGAGGCGGCGGCTGGTCCTCTGGGGGCGGCGGCGGAGATCTGTCCACCAGGGGAGTTTACGATCCCCTTACCGCTACGCCCCCACCGTCCCGTCGACTCCTTCACGAAGGAAGTCCGCGTGGCCGTTGTGCCGTCCGTACTCCAGCAACACGTGCACCATCACCATCCGCAGGCTCACTTCTTCCTCCCACCTGGGCTGGTAGCCGGCCACGTCCAGCGACGTGGCCGCCGCCTCGATCCGCCGGGAGACCGCGACCTCCGCCTCCCACGCGCCGAACGCCTCCGCCCGGGTCGAACCGCTCACGTCGTACGCCGCCTGGAAGTCGATCTCCTTCGACCACACCATCGGAGCGTCGTGGTCCTCGAACACCCGCCGGAACCAGGTCCGTTCGACCTCCGCCAGGTGACGCACCAGGCCCAGCAGCGACAGCGTGGACGGCGGCATCGACCGCTGCCGCAGTTCCTCGTCGCCGAGCCCCGCGCACTTCATCGCCAACGTGGCCCGCTGGTAGTCGAGAAAGGCCCGCAGCATCTCCCGCTCCGTCCCGAAGTGCGGCGGCCCGACACGCGTGTCCTCTATCTCACTGGTCATGACGGGAGCTTAGCCAGTGCCCTGGAGGAACCGGGCGGGTCGAACGCGGTGGCCCGGGCGCGGGCCTGGCCGCGCGCCGCGAACGGGCCGCTGATCCGCGCGTACGTCACCGCGTGCCGGCAGGCGGCAGGGGGCGCGTTGTGGCATCAGGGGAAGGTGCGTCATGATCCGGCGGGTGGACCAACGTACTCATACCTGCCTGTGTTTCTGCCTGCGCGACGGCGCCGACGGCCGTACGGAGGTGTTGCTCGGGCGCAAGAAGACGGGGCTCGGCGCGGGGAAGGTGGTCGGTCTCGGCGGGCACGTGGAGCCCGGCGAGAGCGCGGCGCAGGCCGCGGTGCGCGAGGTCGCCGAGGAGTCGGGGCTCGTCGTCGACCCGGCCGATCTGCGGCCCGCGGCCGTCGTCGACTGGCGGTTTCCGGCCCGGCCGGCCTGGGACATGTGGGTCACCGCGTTCACCACGTCCCGCGTGCTCGGGGAGGCCGGCGAGACCCGTGAGATCGCTCCGCTCTGGGTGCCCGTCGACGCGCTCCCCCTCGACTCCATGTGGGACGACGCCCGTCACTGGCTCCCCCAGGTGCTCGCGGGTCGCACCCTCGACGCGGAGATCGTCTTCGCCGAGGACAACGAACACGTCGCCTCCGCCACGATCCGTACGGTGCCCTGACCCACCGGGGTGCCCCTGTCCGCGGTCCGCGGGACCTTGCGGTGAGTGGGTGGTTTGTCGCGCAGTTCCCCGCGCCCCTGGATTCGCCCGGGTCCCTCCGGGGCAAGCACGGTGGGAGCCGCACATACGCAGACGCAGGGGTGCGGGGTACTGCGCTCCCCCGGAGCTTCGCCTGGGAGGTACCCCCAGCCCACCACCGGCAGATGGTCCCTGAACCGACAGAACACACCACCCCGGAGGGTCAGGCTCGGGCGGGGGCGGGCTCACCGCCGAGGGCGTCGCGCCGTAGCGGCATCGTGAGCGTGGTCATGCGGCGCCAGCCGTGCACCCGCTCGTAGAGGTAGGTGAGGTGGATGCCGAAGCGGATCAGCGCGGCGACGGGCACCGGCCAGCGCAGGATGCGGCCCATCCGGGCCATCACCGCGAGGCTCACATCGCGGTGCACCCGGATCTCCGCGTGGGCGCACTCACGCAGCACGCGGTGGATGGCGCGGCCGTGCCCGGCGGCTGCCAGCCGCAGCAACTCCTCGTGGCAGTAGGCGAGGTGGTTGTCCTCGTCGTGCGAGATCGCCCGGACCGCACGGCCGACCTCCGGGTGCTGCGCGAAGTACCTGAGCAGGAGTGCCATCTGCTCGGACGCGCGCTGCTCGGTGACCCTGCTGTGCGCCAGATAGGTGACGATGTCCTGCTCGGTCAGCGGCTGGTCCAGCCGCAGCCGGGTGTGGGCGAGCCCGATACCGGCCCGCTCCAGCAGCATCGTGTAGTCGGTGTCGGCCGGCACCGGTACGGGCTCCAGCCCGCGTTTGCGCAGCAGCGCGTTGAAGATCCGGCCGTGCTTGTCCTCGTCGGCGCCGTGCCGGGTGATCTTCGGGGCCAGTTCCTGCTGCGAGGGGGGTACCAGCGCGGCAATCCGGCCGTTCTCCCAGCCGCCCTGCGCCTCACCGCTCGCCGCGATGGAGCAGAAGAGGCGGTAGGAGTCGTCGTTGTCCACGATCGAGGTGAAAAGTCCGCGCACCGACAGCATCTCCGTGCTCCTCTCTCCGCCCGGCAGGTACCAGCAGCAGTCAAGGTCGCCTCGGACGGCTCCGCAACCGGGTCGGACCCGCGGCTCGGCCATCCGGGTGGCTCCCGCGCGGCGCGGCGCGGCCGGCGGGCGACAGGCGGGCGGGCGACGGGCCGGCCCACACCAGGGGGTGCGGGCCGCCCGCCGGCCTGCTGGTGTGACCGGCGGATCCAGCAGCCGACGTAGGCGCAGCCGGCGGTCTCCTCGTTGTTCGCCCAGGCACCGCCAAGCGTGTACTTGTACTGGATCGTGGTGGGGCCGGCGGCCTTGATGGTGGCGGTCCAGTGGGTCGCGTCGACGCGGGTGAAGGCGAGGCCGTCCGGTGCCCAGTCGGCGGCGCCGCCGCCGAGCGCGGCCAGGGTGCCGGCGAGGTGGACGGTCTTGCCGCTGGGGTCGGTGGAGGCGGGCAACGTCAGATCGACCACCTCGACGTTGTTCGCGGTGGTGGCGGCGGTGGAGGCGTCGGACTCGTTGCCGTCGGTGGCGTCGGCGTGGTCCCCGTGCGGAGCCCGGACACGCGCCGGTCCGGACCCGCGCCGGGTGACTGCCTTACTTCCAGGTGTCGTTGAGGGTCAGGGAGCCCGAACCACCGGTGCCGGCGGTGCGGTTGGCGCCCGACTCCCATGTCACGCTCCCGGACGCGTCCTTGAGGATGTACTTGTACTCGAAGGACGTGTTCGCCGGCAGGTTCGCGGTGCCGGACCAGTTCGCCTGGTCGGCGGAGCTGAGCGCGATCGCCTGGGTGGGGGCCCAGTCGCCGAGCACCGGGATCGAGCCGGTCACGTAGACCTTCTGGCCGGCGGGCGCGGACTCCGCCTCGTGGAAGGCGACGGCTACCTGGTTCGCGCCGCCGGAGGACTGGACGCCCCAGGTGTCGTCCAGGGTGCCGCCGGCGCTGCCGGTGTCAGCGGTGTGGTTGTTGCCCGACTCCCATGTCACGTTCCCCGAGGCGTCCTTGAGGATGTACTTGTACTCGAAGGACGTGTTCGCCGGCAGGTTCAGCGTGCCGGTCCAGTTCGTTCCGTCGGTGGAGTCGAGCGGGATCGCCTGGGTGGTGTCCCAGCCGGCCAGCGCGGAGATGGAGCCGACCAGGTAGACCTGCTGGCCCGAGGGCGCGGCCTCGGACTCGTGGAAGGTCTCGGTGAC
>NZ_JACEGK010000684.1:0-3489 GCF_056859195.1 Streptomyces sp. NH27 | reverse complement strand
GATCGAGCCAGTCCGCGAGGGCGAGGTGGGCGGGGAGGCCGCCGTCCGGCAGCTTGCCGCGCCCACCGCGCGGGTCGGGGGCGCCCGGCCCGAAGCGCCCGCCGGATTCGGAGGCGATCCAGCCGAGTACGTAGGTGCTCACCAGCCGCTCCAGGCGCGGGACCTGCGAGGGCGGTACCCCGGCGTCGAGCAGGGCGCCGTAGAGCTGGTCGACGGTGGTGACCGCGTCGGGCGTGATGGCGGGCCGGGAGAACAGCAGGGTGACCGCCCACGGGTGGCCGATCGCGAGGCCGCGGGCGGTGTCGGCGAACGCGCGCAGCCTTATCCGCCAGTCCCGGGTCCCGGTCAGTTCGGGCGCGGCCTCGCTGACGTTCGCCAGCAACCGACCGAGCATCGCGTCGAGCAGGCCCGCCTTGTCCTTGACGTGCGGGTACAGCGCCATGGGCGTGACGCCGACCGCCTGCGCGACCGCCCGCATGGACACCCCGGCCAGGCCGCGCTCGTCGGCGATCGCCAAAGCCGCGTCCAGAATCTCTTCCCGTTTCCCGCTCATGCCTCTACACTGTAGATCTATACGGTGTAGATCAACTCACGGGGGCGGTGATCCGCGATGGAGACAGCGGGGACGGGCGGAATGCTCGCGGCCGAGGGCCTGCGGAAGCGATACGGGGAGCAGACGGCGCTCGACGGCTTCAGCATCGAGGTGCGGCCGGGCGAGATCACCGGCCTCATCGGGCACAATGGCGCGGGGAAGACCACCTTCGTGGAGGTCGTCACCGGACTGGTCCGCCCGGACGCGGGCCGGGCCGAGGTCTGCGGGATCAGCGTGCTCGACCACCCGCGCGCCGCGCGCGCCCTGCTCGGGGTGGCCCCGCAGGAGCTGGCGCTGTACCCGACGGTGACGGTCCGGGAGCACCTGCGGCTGTTCGCGGGGCTCGCCGGAATGCGACGGGCGGCCGTCGGCCGCTCGGTCGGCGCGGTCGCGGAGGAGTTGATGCTCGGCGACGTGCTGGACCGGCGCTGCGCGGTGCTCTCGGGTGGCCAGCGTCGCCGCACCCAGGCCGCCGCCGCGATGGTGGGCACCCCGCAGGTCCTGCTGCTCGACGAGCCGACCGCCGGGGCCGACCCGGAGACCCGCGCCGCCCTGCTCGCCGCGGTCCGGGTCCGCGCGGCAGCGGGCGCGGCGGTCGTCTACACCACCCACTACCTTCCCGAACTGGTCGATCTGGACGCCACGTTGGCCGTGGCGCGCGACGGCCGCGTGGTCGCCAGGGGCGAGCGGGCAGCCCTCACCCGCGACCTGCCCGGCGAGATCCGGGTGACCCTGGACCCGGCCGGCCCGCGCCCCGACCTGCCCGAGGATCTGCGCGCCCGCACCCGCCCGTACGGCCCTGACGGTCTGCGCATCGCCACCCGCAACCCACCGGCCGACCTCGCCGCGATACTCGGCGCCGGTTGCGCACCCACCGCGGTGGACGTATGCCGCCCCGACCTCGACGACCTGTACGCGGCACTGGCCGCTGCCGCGCCGACTGCCCGGGAGGTGTCCGATGCGGCATGACCCGGCGCTGAATCCGTCGAGCGAGCTGAAGCCGGGGCATGGCCCGGGCCGGGAGTTGGACTCAGGCCGGGAGTTGGACGCGGAGGCGGCCCTCGCCGGCAGGGGTGCGGCTGCACCCGCGATGGTGAAGCCCAGCCCGGAGCCACGGTTGGGCCTGCTGCGCACCGGCGTGCTGATCCGGCACAACACCGCGGTGCTGCTCAACGAACCGGGCCCGCTGATCGGCCGGTTGGTGATGCCGCTGATGATGCTGCTCGCCATGCGCCCGCTCTACCAGGCCGCGCAGGGACCGGCCGGCACCACGCAGGCGGTGATCGGTTCGCTGGTGATGTTCTCGCTGCTCGCCCTGTCGATCGTTGGCAGTTCGATCCTCTCCGAGCGCGTCTGGCGGACCTGGGACCGGCTGCGGGTGACCCCCGTGCGCCCGCTGGAGATGCTGGTGGGCAAGGCCGTACCGGTGCTCGGCGTGCTCGCCGCCCAGCAGGTGGTGGTGCTCGGCTTCGGGGTGGTGGTGTTCGGCATGCCCGTGGCCGACCCCGGCCTGCTGGTGGTCGCCTGCGCCGTATGGGGGCTGGCGCTGCTCGGTATGGGCAGCGCGGTCGGCCTGCTGGCCGGCAGCTACGGACAGCTCTCCGCCGTGCTCGACATCGGCGCCTTCATGCTCACCACGCTCGGCGGCGCTCTGGTACCGATATCCACGCTGCCCGGCTGGGTCCGTGCGGTCGCCCCCGCCTCGCCGGGCTACTGGGGGGCCGACTGCCTGCGGCACGCCGCCGCCGGCGACACCGGCCGTACCCTCACCGGCATCGCGGTCCTCCTCGCCGTGGCCGTGGTCGGCGGTGCGACGGCGGCATGGCGGGTGTCCCGCGGCTGGGGCCGGGCCACCGCGATGTGACGAGGTGTCGGCACGCGGGGCGATCGGCGTGCGGCGCGCTTTGAGGGGTAGGGCCGCGGTGCGGACCTACCGGGATCACGGCACCGTCGTGGAGCGGGGTGCCGCGGCTCCGGCCCGGGCCGGTCGCCCGGGGATGGCGAGCGCTCCGCCGAGCGCCCGGTTGCGGGTTCTCACGGCCTCAGTTCACCCGGCCGTACCAGACACCGCGGGACCAGATGTGTTCGAGCCGGACCGTGGCGCCGGTCTTCGGCGCGTGCCAGATGTTGCCGTCGCCCGCGTAGATCCCCACGTGATAGACGGACGCGCCGGACGAGCCGCTGTGGAAGAAGACCAGGTCGCCCGCCCGGCGGGCGCTCGCAGAGATGTGCGTCGTGTTGTTGTACTGGGCGGCGGCGGTGCGCGGGAGTTGCTTGCCGGCCCGCTCGAACGAGTACAGGGTCAGCCCCGAGCAGTCGAAGCGGTACGGCCCGGTGGCTCCCCACTGGTAGGGCGAGCCCTTCTTCGACGCGGCGATGCTCAGCGCCCGGGTGGCCAAGGCGGCGGCGTCGGCCCGCTGGGCGTTGCCCGGCAGCAGGATGGGGACCGCCACGGCCGCCGCGGTGAGCAGAGAGGCGGCTCCGAGCCGCGAGAGCCGGGACGTGGCCGGCCGAAAGCAGATGCGGTTGGGCGTGCACATGCGCGACCCTTCGTCATCAGCCTGCGAAGGATGACCTGTCGGGTTCGGGCTGGCGAAGATGCCCGGCCGCATGCGGCGGCTTCACCCCAAGGACGCTCCGGCGCCCGCCGGAGACCGGTGAGCGCGGACCGACCGTCGTGCTGGGTCCTCCGCTCCTGCCGTTGCACTCGTGTCGACCTGGCATCCGTGCGTCGGCAGGACTGGGCATCCGCACGGACCGCCCCGCCACGGCGGCGGGGGCTTGTCGTCACCACGGATGGTTACGCACACCATGGGGCGGCGCCGGGACAGAAACGCGCGATGTGAGCTTCATCACTTCGCGCCCATCCGAGTGAACCGACGCCGCCGCACCCCGCC
>NZ_JACEGK010000683.1:0-3494 GCF_056859195.1 Streptomyces sp. NH27 | reverse complement strand
ACCTCGTGCTGTTCGTGGTGGACGCGTCGGGCTCGATGGCGGCGCGGCGGCGGATGGGCGCGGTGAAGGGCGCGGTGCTGTCGCTGCTGCTGGACGCGTACCAGCGGCGGGACAAGGTCGGCCTGGTCACGTTCCGGGGCGCGGGTGCGGAGTTGGCGCTGCCGCCGACGTCGTCGGTGGACGCGGGCGCGGCGCGGCTGGAGAAGCTGCCGACCGGGGGCCGTACGCCGCTGGCCGCGGGGCTGCTGCGGGCGCACGAGGTGCTGCGGGTGGAACGGCTGCGGGACGCCTCGCGGCGGCCGCTGCTGGTGGTGGTGACCGACGGACGGGCCACCGGCGGGCCCGAGCCGCTGCCACGGGCGGCCCACGCGGCCCGGCTGCTGGCCGCGTCCGGGGTGGCGTCGGTGGTGGTGGACTGCGAGACCGGCCCGGTGCGGCTGGGTCTGGCGGGCGCGCTGGCACGGGAGTTGGGCGCCGCCGCGGTGACGTTGGAGGAGTTGCGGGCCGACACGGTGTCCGCGCTGGTCAAGGATGTACGGAGGGCCGCGTAATGCCGCAGGGACAGCCGAGTGTGGTGCCGGACGACGGGCTGACGACGCGCCAGCGCCGTAACCGGCCGCTGACGATCGTGCACACCGGTCCGGGCAAGGGCAAGTCGACGGCGGCGTT
Source organism: Streptomyces sp. NH27 (assembly GCF_056859195.1). Taxonomy (NCBI): domain Bacteria; kingdom Bacillati; phylum Actinomycetota; class Actinomycetes; order Kitasatosporales; family Streptomycetaceae; genus Streptomyces; species Streptomyces sp. NH27. The sequence continues at coordinate 2,825 of NZ_JACEGK010000683.1, read as the reverse complement.
CGGGCTGGCGTTGCGGGCCTGGAACCAGGGCTGGCCGGTGGGGGTGTTCCAGTTCGTCAAGTCGGCGAAGTGGAAGGTCGGCGAGGAACGGGCGCTGAAGGTGCTGGGTGCCTCCGGCGAGGGCGGCACGGTCGCCTGGCACAAGATGGGCGAGGGCTGGTCGTGGGTGCAGCGCGACCTCGCCTCCAGCGAGGAGGCGGCCCGGGAGGGCTGGGAGCAGGTCAAGCGGGACCTGGCCGCGGAGACCTACCGGCTCTACGTGCTGGACGAGTTCGCGTACCCGATGCACTGGGGATGGGTGCCGGTGGACGAGGTGGTGCGGGTGCTGCGGGACCGTCCCGGCAGCCAGCACGTGGTGGTCACCGGGCGCAACGCACCGGCCGAACTCCTCGACTGCGCCGACCTGGTGACCGAGATGGCGAAGGTCAAGCACCCGATGGACACCGGGCAGAAGGGGCAGCGGGGGATCGAGTGGTGAGCGCGGGGGCTCGTACGGCGCCGGCGGGCGCGGCGTCGCCGGCTTCGGCTTCGGCTTCGGCTTCGGCTTCGGCTTCGGCTTCGGCAGCGACGGTGCCGGTGCCGGTGCCGGTGCGGGTGCCGCGGTTCGTGATCGCCGCGCCGTCCTCGCGGAGCGGCAAGACGACGGTCGCCACCGGGCTGATGGCCGCCTTCGCCGCGCGCGGCCTCGCGGTGTCCCCGCACAAGGTCGGCCCCGACTACATCGACCCGGGCTACCACGCGCTCGCCACCGGCCGGCCGGGCCGCAACCTCGACCCGTACCTGTGCGGGGTGGAGCGGATGGTGCCGCTGTTCCTGCACGGGGCGGCCGGGGCCGGACTCGCCGTGGTGGAAGGCGTGATGGGGCTGTTCGACGGCGCCACCGGGCACGGCGAGCTGGCCTCGACCGCGCAGGTCTCCAAGGTGCTGTCCGCGCCCGTGGTGCTGGTGGTGGACGCGTCGGCGCAGGCCCGGTCGGTGGCGGCACTGGTGCACGGCTTCGCCTCCTTCGACCCGGGGGTGCGGCTGGGCGGGGTGGTGCTCAACAAGGTCGGCTCGGCACGGCACGAGGAGATCCTGCGCGCGGCGCTGGAGGAGGTCGGGATTCCGGTGCTGGGCGCGCTGGGCCGTTCCGACGTGCTCGCGGTGCCCGCACGCCACCTCGGGCTGGTGCCGGTGGCCGAACGGCGCGCGGAGGCGCTGGCGTGGGTACGGGCGGAGGCCGACCGTATCGCCGCCGGCTGCGACCTGGACGCGCTGCTGGCGCTCGCGCGTACCGCTCCCCCGCTGGCGGGCCCGGCGTGGGACCCGACGGACGAGGTGGCGGGCGGGGCCGTGGGCGAGGCGGCGGGCGCGGTGGAGTCTGCGGTGGCGGACGAGGCGGCGGGGCGTACGGCCGCCCGGCCCGTGGTCGCGGTGGCCCGCGGTGCCGCCTTCACCTTCGCCTACCCCGAGCACGAGGAGTTGCTGACCGCTGCGGGCGCGGACGTGGTGGAGTTCGACCCGCTCACCGACGAGGCGCTGCCCCCCGGCACCCAAGGGGTCGTGATCGGCGGGGGCTTCCCCGAGATGTACGGTCCCGAACTGTCCGCGAACGGTGCGCTGCGCCGCGAGGTCGCCCGCTTCTCCGGCCCGCTGGCCGCCGAGTGCGCCGGACTGCTGTACCTGGTACGGGAGTTGGACGGGCATCCGATGTGCGGAGTGCTCGACGCGAAGGCCGGGATGGGCGCCCGGCTCACGCTCGGCTACCGCGAGGCGGTCGCGGTCGGCGACAGCGTGCTGGCCGCCGCCGGAACCCGGATCCGGGGGCACGAGTTCCACCGCACCCGGGTCGAACCGGGCGCGGGCCCGGCCCCTGCGTGGGGCTTCGTCCGCCCCGAACGCCGCGTCGAGGGCTTCGTCCAGCAGCACGTGCACGCCTCCTACCTGCACACCCACTGGGCCGCCGAACCCTCCCTCGCCCAGCGCTTCGTCGCCTCCTGCGCCGCCCGGCCGCCCCGATGAGCGAACGCTTCTACGTCGGCGTGGGCGCGAGCCGCGCGGCGGACGCGGCAGAGGTCCTGACCCTGGTCCGAGCGGCGCTGACGGAGGCGGCGGTGCCGCGGTGGGAGCACGAACCCGAACCCGCGGCGGTCCGCCCGGCCGCCGGCCCACAGGACGGATCAACGGCCGCCCCGCACAAGGGTTTTCGGCGTGCCGCCCCGGCGCCGGCCGCAGATACGGGCAAAGGTACGGGTACGGGTACGGACGCGGACGGGGGCGCAGGCAGGGACACGGGTCCGAGCTCGCGCCCAGCCACCGGCACCGACACCCGCACCCGCCGTTACACCGACGCGAGTTCAGGCGCTCACCCGGGTTCCGGCTCCGCGCCCACCGCGGGCGGCGGCTTCACCGTGGCGGCGCTGGCCACCGTCACCGGCAAGGTGCGGGTAGCCGCGATCGCCGGGGCCGCCGAACAACTCGGGCTGCCCGTGGTCGGTTTCGACCCGGCCGCGCTGGCCCGTGTGGCGGTGCCGACGCCGTCGGAGGTGGCGCTCGGCGTGCTCGGCACCCCGTCCGTCGCCGAGGCCGCGGCACTCCTCGCGGCCGGTCCCGGCGCCGAACTCGCCCTCGCCAAGCGGAAGTCGGCGCACGCCACGGTCGCCGTGGCCCGCAGCCGCCCGCGGTGCGCGGCCGGACCGGACGAGGCGGCGGCCGGGCAGACGCCCTCGCCACCCACCGCCCCCGCAGCCGAGCCGCGACGCATCGCACTCGCGCCCTCCGACGCAGTTCCGGCGCACACCACGGTGACCGGAACCCGCAACGGCCCACAACACGCGGCCGCACCC
>NZ_JACEGK010000682.1:0-3509 GCF_056859195.1 Streptomyces sp. NH27 | reverse complement strand
GTAAAGCCCAAACCGCATTAGCAGTGCGGCGACATAGACCGGACTAGGCGACGCCTCCTGGTACGTACCCGGGTGAGCGGGCGCGTGGGGAACTGATGGCACAGCCGGGAGGGCTGCGACCAATCCGAGAGTACGGTACAAGGCCGCGGCCGGGCAGAGCAAAGTGGTTGGCCGGCCGGCAGGGTCGTGGACGCGCCCACGATGGGGTGGTTGGCCGGGGGGAGGAGCGGGTCGGCGGTAGGAGAAGGGCATGCACTCTTCGCAGCTCGCCCTCGTCGGACCCGCCCGGTCGGCCCGGCTCACCCGCCTCGCCCGCTCGGGCGCCGCGGCGCTGACCGGCGCGGCCGTACTGACCGCGGCGCTGACGGGCGTCGCGCACGGCTCGGGGAACCCGCCGCGCCGGCCGTCCGGGCCTCACCACTCGGTGCCCGTCATCTGGACGTCGGACCGGCCCGGCGCCCGGCTGGCCGTGGCGTACGACGACGGCGCGGGTCACACCCGCACCTACCGGCTGAGCTGCGATCCGGCACCGGAGGGCGGTTCGGACCCGGCGCCCGGTTCCGAACCGTCGACCAGTTCCGAACCGTCGACCGGTTCCACCCCGGAGCCCAGTTCCACCCTGTCGACCGATTCCACCCCGTCGACCGCCTGCGCGCACCTGGCCTCGATCGGCGGCCCGGTCCCCGCCGTGCGGTCCGGGCAGATGTGCTCGATGATCTACGGCGGCCCGCAGACCGCCCGGGTGACCGGCGACTGGCAGGGCCGGGCGGTGCGGGAGTCCTACCGCAGGACGAACGGCTGCGAGGTCGCCCGCTGGAACCGCATGGTCCCGGCGCTGCCCAACCCGGTGGCCGACGCCGCGAGCCACGGCGCCGCCCCCGTACGGAGCTGAACCGCAGGCCCGAAGCGCGCGGCCGAACATCCGGCTGAACACGCGGCCGACCGCGCGGCCGAAACGCTCAACCGAGGCGCGAAAGACCCGCGATTCCGCTGCGTGACGTACACCACATCTTCACCGCGCAATCGCCAACCCCCCACGCAGTGACGGCACATGACCGTCCAACGCCACAGGAGCAACCCCGACCCGTACACTCGGTCTAGTGACATGGCCCGGTGGGCGGCGGCAAGATGGGCCGCCCGTGACGTCAGCCGACAGCGCCGTACGACTCAGGTGAGTTCGTCCGGATGCCGCGTCCGACACTGCGCGCCACACCGGGTACTGCGCCACGCGTAACAGCACATGCGGTAACAGGGAGGACGCGTCTCGTGAGCAGCAGGCCATCCAGAGGCGCTGCTCGCCTCGCCTCGATACTGGACGCCCTTCCGGACGCGCTGCTGCTGGTCAACGCCAACGGCACGGTGGTCAACGCGAACGCGATAGCGCTGGAGACCTTCGAGACACCGGGCACGGCGCTGGTCGGGCGCGGACTGCTGGACCTGCTGCCGTCGTTCGACCCGAAGCGCATCCCCGGTTCGATGCGCAGCCCGCAGGAGGCGGCGGCCGACGACACCCGGACGAAGCCGACCCGGATGCTGGCGCGCCGCACCGACGGTTCGGAGTTCCCGGCCCAGGTGACGAGCGCCAACCTGGACGACAGCCGCACCGCGTACGCGGACTTCGGCGACGGCATGCCGCACTACACCGGCGACGAGTTGCTGATGCTGGTGGTGCGCGACCTGTCCGGCACCATGGACACCGAGGCCGAACTCGCCCGCCAGCAGCGGCAGACCGAGATGATCCTGCGGGCCGCGGCCGAGGGCGTGGTCGGCGTGGACACCGAGGGCAAGATCGTGCTGGTCAACCCGTCGGCCGCGCAGATCCTCGGCCACCGGGCGACCGACCTCGGCGGCAAGGAGTTGCACCCGCTGGTGCACCACTCCCGCCCGGACGGCTCGCCGTTGGCGTACGAGGAGACCCCGCTCGCCGACACGCTGCGCTCGGGCCGCAAGCACCGGGTGCGCGGCCAGGTGCTGTGGCGCAAGGACGGCAAGGCGGTGCCGGTGGACCTGACCACGGCGCCGGTCCGCGACGGCGACCAACTGGTCGGCGCGGTCATGACGTTCACCGATCGGACCCAGTACGACGCGCTGGCCGCCCGCACCAGGCAGCTGCGGGCGCTGCTGGACACCTCGCTGCGCGCGCCGCTGGCCGAACTGCGCGGTGAGCTGACCGGGCTCGCCGCCGACCCGGCCGGCCAGCTGTGGCCGGAGGCCAACCAGACCCTGCACCACCTCGCCGCCGGATACGCCCGGATCACCACCCTGATCGACAACGTGCTGGACTTCCAGCGGCTGGACCGCGGCGACGACAAGCTGCACCGCTCGGTGATCGGTCTGGACGAGGTGGTGACCGCGGCGATCGAGGGCGCGGTCGAGCTGATCGGGCCGGGCCGGGCCCAGTTCGCGGTGCACGCGGCGCCGATCGAGGCGTCGGTGGACGCCGCGCGGATGGCGCAGGCACTCGCCCACCTCGTCGCCGACGTGGCGGGGGTGGACTCGGCGGGCAACGCGATCGCGTACGCCGGGGACTCCACCATCGTGGTCGCGGTGGCCCAGCGCGGCGAGGCCGTACGCATCGACGTGCGCGGCCCGAGCGCGGGCGGCGACCCGGTGCACCTGCCGCTGGCGCGCGGCGTCATCGAACGGCACGGCGGCGTGCTCCAGACCCACCAGGTACCGGGCCAGGGCAGCGCGTACGTCCTCGAAGTCCCGCTCGGCCTCGACCCGGAGACGGTGCGGGCCGCACGGGCGAAGGACGCGAAGGGCGGTGCCGGGACCGCCGGCGGCAGGGGTACGAGCGCGTCGGGCACATCGGGCGCGGGCTCGCGCGGGGGCGCGCACTCCGGCGGGAACGGCGACGCGGCAGGCGCCGGTACGGCCGCGGGCGCGAAGACGGGTGCGGGGCCGGACGGTCCGGCGCCCGGCGGGCGCGCAGGGCGCCGTTCGCACGCGGCGCACGGCGGCGGGACGGACGCGGAGCGGAGGGGGCAGTTCGAGGCGGAGCCGCCCCACCCCGGCGACGACACCGGTACGGTCCTGGCGCCGTGGTCGGTCCCGCCGACCGCCGAACAGATCGCCAACCAGGCCGCCGACCAGACCGCCGACCAGGCCGAGGCCCCGCACGAGGCCCCGACCGGGCGCCGCCGTGCGCTGCGGCGGCCCATCGGCCGTCCGGAGCACCCGCAGGACCAGGGCCAGGGCCAGCCGCAGGCCCTGCCGCCGGCCGCGCCGGGACCGCAGGCCGAACCCGGGTCACCGGCCGAGCGGTCACAGCAGTCCCAGCAGCCGCAGCAGATTCCGCAGAACGGTCCGGGTGGTCCGGGCAGTCCGGGCGGACCCGAGGACGGCAACCCGGCGGAGGACCTGCGGCCGACCGGGCGCCGGGCCCGCAGGGGACGCCCCGCCGTGGAGGAGCGGTCCCCCGAGGACGGCGGCGAGCTGCGGCAACTTCCGGCGCCGCGCATCCCGAACGCGCTCCCCCCGGCCGACGGCGCTGCGGGCCACGCCGG
>NZ_JACEGK010000681.1:0-3514 GCF_056859195.1 Streptomyces sp. NH27 | reverse complement strand
CTGGAGGTCCGTGTGCGCGGAGACGAGCGCTTGGCGCCGGCGGGCGTGCCGGTGGGCACCCCGGAAGATCTGGTCGGCGGCGGCGTCGAGGCCGGCCGCGATCGCGTCGATCGGCGCGGTGCCCTCGGGCGTGTCCGCGACGGCGCCGACGATGAGGTCCTGGAGGGCGGCCGAGCCGGCGAAGAGCACCTCGCGCTTGTCGGCGTAGTGCCGGAAGAAGGTCCGCTCGGTCAGCCCGGCCCGCTTGGCGATCTCCGCGACGGTGGTCTGCTCGTATCCGCGCTCGTCGAACAGTTCCAGCGCTGCCTTGCCGAGACGCCCGCGCGCGTCCGGCTCCCATCTGCCCATGGCCCGATCGTACGCGAACCCGACAAGTGATGGCAGAAGCTGACATCGCTGGCTCCTTGCGGCTTTCCGCAAGGAGGATAGTTCGCAGATGGTGGGGTATAGGGAAGAAATGGACAGCAGCCGCTTGTCGGTGGACCGCCTCCTGGAACAGCCGTCTGGCCGTAGCAGGCTGGTGGCGCTGCCGTTCGTACTGATCGCGGTGATCGCCGCGATCGATCTGTCGCTCCCGCAGGACGTCCACCTCGGCCCGCTGCTCGTGATCGCGCCCGCCCTCACCGCGTCCCTTTCCGGGCCGCGGCTCACCGCCTTGGCCGGGGTGCTGGCCGTGGCGGCGCAGACGCTCATCGGGATATTCGAGGGCGGCCTCGGCACCGCCAACCACGTGGCGGAGATCATCGCGCTGTCCGTCCTGTCGGTCCTGGTGTTCCTGGTGTCCGTCGCGCGCGACAGACGCAACCGCGAGCTGGGCCGGGCACGTTCGGTAGCCGAGACGACACAGCGAGTGCTGCTGCGGCCGCCGCCGCGCTGGGTCGGACCGCAGCAGGTGGCCTGGCTGTATCTGACCGCCGAGGACGAGACGCAGATCGGCGGCGACCTCTTCGCCACCGCCCGCGCCGCCCACCCCGCCACTCGCGTGATCATCGGCGATGTACGGGGCCACAGCCTGGCGTCCATCGGTGAAGCGTCGATGGTGCTGGGCGCCTTCCGCGAAGCCGCCCACCGGAACGCCGAGCTGTCCGAACTCGTGGCCGCCGTGGAGGACAGCGTCAGCCGGAACCTGGAGGAGGTCGCGGACACCGAACGCGACGCCGGCGAGCACTTCGTCACCGCGCTCCTGCTCGACCTGCCGGACGACGGTTCGCGGGCGGAGATGATCAACTGCGGCCATCCGCCGCCCCTCCTCATCCACGACCACCAGGTCACGATCCTGTACGCCAGCCGGCCGTCGCCCCCGCTCGGCGTCACCGCGCCGCATCCCGCCGCGGGCCTGCACGCCGAGCCGTTCACCTTCGAGCCCGGCGACTTCCTCGTGCTCTACACCGACGGGTTCATCGAGGCGCGCTCCCCGGCCGGGGAGTTCTACCCGTTCGCCGAGCGCGTCGCCGAAATGTCCGCCAACGACCCGGACGCACTCCTGGACCACATCCACCGCGACCTGCTCCGGCACACCCAGGGGCCGCCCGCGGACGACGCCGCGCTGCTCATCCTCCAGCGGACGGCGCTACAGCAGGGGCCCGGGCAGCACGCGGGCCGGCGGTCCGACCAGTGGGCCGAGCGGACCGGTGGCCGGCCCGGTAGCGGGCCCGGCCGGCGGCCCGGTCGCCGGCGCGCGGCCTGACGGACGCGCGGCCTGACGGGCGCACCGGCCGAACTCGCGTTGAACGTCTGGCGAACAGCGCAAATCGCGTACAACGCCGTTCCCGTCACCGGGGTCACACGGGTGTCACACACGTCCGCGTCACGTCACTCGTGAGGACCTGCCCATGAAGCTTCGTCGTACCCGGTCGGCCGCTGCCGCGGCCACCGCGATCGTCCCGGCCGTGCTGCTGGGCGCCACGGCCGCGGCACATGCCGCTCCCGGACCGGCCACGTCGACCACGGCACCGTCATCGGTTCCCACGGCTACGGCTACGGCTACGCCCACGGCCACCGCCACGCCGTCCGATGCGGGGACGCCCACGGCCACCGCCCCACCGTCCGGTGCGGGAACGCCGCCACCGTGCAGCAGCGGGCCCTCCGCCACGATCCGCTTCCAGCTGAAGGGGCTGCCGTCCAGCATCGTGGCGGGCGGCGGCTGGTCCACCTTCACGCTGAACGTGGCCGGCACCACCGGCAAGGCACTCGGCGCGGTCGAGGCATCGGTCACCGCCAACAACGGCGAGGACAGCTACAACGCGGACCTCTACAAGCACGCGTACCTGGAGTACTGGGACGCCGGCAACGGCAAGTGGCTGAGCCTCAAGGACGAGGGCAAGGACGACATCCGCGAGACCGGCCTCATCTACGGCTACACCACGCTGAAGACCGCCCACGCGTCCGCTGACCTGAAGTTCCGGCTGCGGATCGACGCCGACGCCACCCCCGGCCCCGGCTACGCGGTCGGCGGCGGCACTTACGTCGACACCGCGAAGAACTGCACCCGGGGCAGCACCACCGACGCCACCTTCAAGGTGCTCGCGCCCGGTACGCAGAGCGGCGGCAGCGGCACACCGGCCCCCTCGACCGCTCCCGACGGCGGGACCCTCGCGGAGACGGGTTCGTCCTCCGCGACGCCGATGATCGCGGCCGTCGGCGGTGCGGCGGTGCTCCTCGGCGCGGCTGCGATCGGTGTCGTACGGCGCCGCAGGAAGGGTTCCGCGGCGCTCTGAGCCGCGCCGGAACCGGAGTACGTGGCGACCGCCGCCCGGGTGCGCCGGGCGCCGGGCGCCTTGCCCCGGGCTCGAACTCGCGCCCGGGGCACCGCGGTTACGTCACGCTGCGGCGGCGCCGTGCCGGTTGTGGAAGGCGCGGCGGTACATGTCCGGGCCCGGCTTCCTCCGCGCCCTTGGGGAGTTGAGCGTCGCATCGCGGGAGAGGACGACTACCCGGCTACTCGTCCTGAGCCGCCTTCTTCGCCTGAGTCGTCTTCTTCGCCGTGGCGGTCTTCTTGGCAGGGGTGGCCTTCTTCGCCCGAGCCGCCGGGACGGCCGGAGCCGCCGGAGCAGCCGGAGTTGCGGGAGCCGCCGGGACGGCTTGAGCGGCTGGAGCGGGCGGGGGGACCTTGGCGGTGACCTGGGTGCGGGTCCACATCGCAATCAGGACGGAGGCGAGGCTCATGACGGTGGACTGCTGGTCGGGGGTCCAGTGCAGGCCGAAGCCGATCGCGAGGGACATGCCCGCCTGGATGAGGCCGAGGACCGCGGCATGGACACCGTCATGGACGCTGAGGGCGACGAGCAGACCGACGACCGCGGCGGCGAACGCGTTCACGACGGCCTGCTGCTTGTCACTGAGATCCAGCCCGAACGCCGTGCTCAGCTTGACGACCACCGCCAGGAGCGACAGCCACAGCGCGGGCTCTCTCCCAAGGATTTTCATCTGCCGCTCCGATCAAAGGAGTTGGAGTACGCCCCGACCACACAAGTCCGGGCCGCGTCCTCATACCCCTGAGCACCCCGACTGATGC
>NZ_JACEGK010000680.1:0-3529 GCF_056859195.1 Streptomyces sp. NH27 | reverse complement strand
CCCCCAACCCGCCGAGCCGCCCCGACCGCGTAGTCCGCCGGACCCTGCGGTGGCTTGGTAGCTGGTCTCTTGTGCGGCTCTTTTCGCGGAACGAGCCGCACAAAACCAGGGGCGCGTGGGGGCACTCCCCCTGGCTTCGCCGGGGGCACCCCCACCCAGGCGAAGCTCTGGGGGAGAACGGCGCGACAAGCCACCCACCAACAGGTGGTCCCGGGGGCGACAGAACCACGCACCCTAGGGGGTCAGGGGCACCGCCCCCCGCTGGGGATCGCGGAGGTCCGTTTCGTGGGCCAGCCAGCGATCCTGGAGCGCGGCGGCACCGTGGACCCGTTTCCAGGCGGCTTCCGCGGGGGTCATGGGCAGGAGCGGGAAGAAGCGGACCGGGTCGAGGGGTTCCGGGAGCGGGAGGTCCGGCACGAGACCGCCCGGTTCGGCGACGAGGACCGCGGAGAAGGGAGCACCCGGCCAGAGCGGTTCGGTCGTGTCGAGAGAGCCGCCGGGCGCGATGACGAGGCCCTCCACTTGCGGGGAAGCGGCGAGCACCGCCAACGGACGCAGCACTTTGTCGGTGTCGGCGAGCCCGGCCCGGACGGTGATCAGCAGCTCGCCGCGCGGCCCGCGCAGCGGGTCCGCCACGGTGGCGAGCGGGTCGGCCATCGGCCGCGCCGACATCCCGAGCGTGGCGTACCGCACCAGGTCACCGGCGGTGTAGCGGAGCACCTCGACCCGGTCGGTGCCGACGAAGGTGACGGCGGCGCGGGCGTCGGGCGCACCGAAGGCATCGGACAACCGTGCTTCGACAAGCGCCAGAACATCAGCCATACGGCGAGCATAGAACGCGTACAGAACCGGTAAGGCGGCACCGAGGAGGCACTCGGGCTTGCTAAGGTAGGGCGTTCACTCGCGCACCAAGGACATCCCTCAGCGGGGATCGACCGGAGGAGGTGGGGACTGACATGGATCCGAGTCGACCGTGCAGTACCGGCAGCTCTTCCGTATGCCGTTTCGCGCGCTGAATTCCCCGCCGTACTCGCACGTCCCGCGTTCCCTACCCGGCTGACCGGGTCCAAAACGCGTCACCTCACGAGTCGCGGTTCTCCCTCACCGGATGCGGTGGGGAGGCACCAGCTCCCGCGGAACCCGCCACAGCGGAAGAGCGCCCTGAACTGCCTGCGATCACCCACCCTGATCCGCATTTCAGTGCGGCACCATGCCGTCGGCCAGTCCGTGAAGGAGCTTGCCATGTCGATGATCCGCGACCTGCGCGCAGTAGTACGCCCTGCCCTGCGGCCGACCCTCCGCAAGACCGCCACGTCCTACGACTACGGCCCGACCCACGAACCGCGCGCCACCAGCGCGATCGTGGACTGCGCCGTCTACCGCGACGGCGTGCGGCACGGCGACGCCACGGACCCGCACGAGGCGCTGGAGACGGTGCGCGCCGGGCGGCCGGGATCGCAGTGCGACGGCAGCGACGGCTTCGTGTGGATCGGGCTGCACGAACCCACCGAGCAGGAGTTCGCGGGCATCGCCGAGGAGTTCGGCCTGCACCCGCTCGCGGTCGAGGACGCCGTCCACGCCCACCAGCGGCCGAAGCTGGAGCGGTACGACAACTCGCTGTTCGCCGTCTTCAAGACGATCCGCTACGTCGAGCACGCCGAACTCACCTCCACCAGCGAGGTGGTGGAGAGCGGCGAGGTGATGGTCTTCACCGGCCGGTACTTCGTGATCACCGTCCGGCACGGCGGGCACGGGTCGCTGCGCGCGCTGCGGCACCGGCTGGAGGACGACCCGGAGTTGCTGGTCAAAGGCCCATCGGCCGTACTGCACGCGATCGCGGACCAGGTCGTCGACGACTACCTGGCGGTCTCCGAAGCGGTGCAGGACGATATCGACGAGGTCGAGATCGACGTCTTCTCCGCCGACAACGGGAAGACCTCGCGCGGCGGCGACGCCGGGCGGATCTACCAGCTCAAGCGGGAAGTGCTCGAGTTCAAGCGGGCGGTGTCCCCGCTGCTGCGGCCGATGCAGTTGCTCGGCGAGCGGCCGATGCGGCTGATCGACCCGGAGATCCAGAAGTACTTCCGTGACGTGGCCGACCACGTCGCGCGCGTGCACGAGCAGGTCACCGGGTTCGACGACCTGCTCAACTCCATCCTCCAGGCCAACCTCGCGCAGGCGACCGTCGTCCAGAACGAGGACATGCGCAAGATCACCGCGTGGGCCGCCATTCTCGCGGTGCCGACCATGATCACCGGTGTGTACGGCATGAACTTCAAGCACATGCCCGAACTCGGCTGGACGTACAGCTATCCCGTCGTGCTCGCCTCGACCCTGGCGATCTGCTACGCGATTCATCGCGGGTTCCGTCGCAACGGCTGGTTGTAGGTCAGCTCTCTCCCCGCGTAGCCACCAACGAACCAGCGGGAGAGCCGCGCGCTCGGCAGGCCACCGGCCCGCAGCCGGGAACGGAACGGATCGGACCGGAACGGAACGTACCGACGCAGACCGTACGCTTGTGCGGTGACCACTCCCGAGAGAACCGCCGCTCAGCCGCTTGCCGCAGCCACGGTGAACAGCGAAGTGCCCGAGGCGGGCCGCGGGGTGGACCTGACGCTGCTGGCCGTGGCGATCGCCGGGGTGTCCCTGTCGGCTCCCCTGATCGCGGCGACGGCCGCCCCCGCGCTGGCGATCGCCTTCTGGCGGAACGCGATGGCCGTGGGGGTGCTCAGCCCGGTGGCGCTGTGGCGGCACCGGGGCGAGCTGCGGCGGACGGGCCGGCGGGCGCTGGGTCTGTCGGTGCTCGCCGGGCTGTTGCTGGCCGTGCACTTCGGGATGTGGCTGCCGAGCCTGAACATGACGTCGGTCGCCACCTCGACCGCTCTGGTCACCACGACGCCGATCTGGACCACGCTGATCCTGCGGCTGCGCGGCCACCGCCCGCCGCGGCTGGTGTGGGGCGGCACCGCGCTCGCGGTCGTCGGCGTGCTGATCCTCACCGGGCTCGACCTGTCGACGGACAGCCGGGCGCTGGTGGGCGACGCGCTGGCGCTCGGCGCCGGGCTGGCCGCGGCCGTCTACATGCTGCTCGGCTCGGAGGTGCGGCGCACCGCGACGACCACGGCGTACACCTTCGTCTGCTACGCGACCACGGCGGTGGCCCTGCTGTGCGCGTGCCTGGTCTCCGGGTCGGCGCTGGCCGGGTACGACGGGCGGACCTGGCTGAAGATCGCGGCGCTGACGGTGGTGGCGCAGTTGCTGGGGCACTCGCTGCTGAACCGGGTGGTGCGGGGCCTGGGACCGTCCACCACCTCGACCGCGATCCTGCTGGAGACCCCGGGCGCCGCGCTGGTCGCGGGGCTGTGGCTCGGCCAGACCCCGCCGGCGGCCGCGTATCCCGCGCTGCTGGTGATCCTCGGCGGCCTGGCCCTGGTGATCCTCGCGGACCGCCGCCGCTAGGGCCCTGACCGCACCAGGGCCTGCACTAGCCTGGGCACATGTCGACGCCGTCCACACCGCCCGCCTCCCC
>NZ_JACEGK010000679.1:0-3533 GCF_056859195.1 Streptomyces sp. NH27 | reverse complement strand
GGGGCAGAGCGGGCGCCAGGGCCGGCGCGAACGCCAGGGACGTGTGTGACGGCCTGTGGATAACCGAAAGCATGCTGTCGCCGCCGGCGGCTATGGTCTGTGTACAGAGCAAGGGGATTCCAGGTGCTCCGCCGCCACCGGCGCGGGCATTTGGGGGGATGCGAGGGGGCGGCCATGGCGGCCACACGTACTTTCTGCGCGGCGGTGCTCGGCACCGCTGCGGCCGTGGCGGTGCTGTCCGGCTGCGGCGGGGGCAAGGACACGGGCGGCGCACCGATCGTCGTGCCGGCGGCCACCACCGCCGAGACCGGGGCGTTCGCCGGGGAGAGCGCCGACCAGATCCTGTCGGACGCGCAGGACGCGATGCAGTCCCTCAGCGGCGTGACCGTCGACGCGTACACCTCGGATGACGACGCGGTGATGCACTTCACCGCCGCCTTCGCCGACACCGACAAATGCGCGGCCACCATCACCGAGGACGGCGACGACATCCAGCTCATCGGCATCGGCGAGACCTACTACCTCAAGGGCGACGCGCAGTACTGGCAGCAGACGGGCGGCTCGCAGGGCGACGGGCTGGCACGGGCCCTCGCCGGCAAGTGGGCCAAGCTGCCGGCGAAAGCGGCCGACGACTTCGACTCGATGTGCCATCTCGACTCCTTCCTCGACCCCGGTGACGGCGGACCGATCACCCGCGGCGCCGAGACCACGAAGTACGGCCGGCGCGTTGTCCCGCTTCGCCAGCGGGAGGACGACGACGACACGATCATGACGGCCTACGTGGCGGCCACCGGCACGCCTTACGTCCTGGGTTTCGACAGCCCCGACGGCCCGGACCGGGCCCGCTTCACGAACTTCGGCCGGGCGCCGAAGATATCGGCGCCTCCTGCGGGTGAGACGGTCGACTTCACGACCCTGGGCATGGACGTCCCGGGCCTGTCCGCCTGAGTCGGGCACAGGGCGTGAGTGGCAAGCCGGGAGTCCGAGGTGCGGCGGTGCGGACCAAGCCGGGAGTCCGAGGTGCGGCGGTGCGGACGGTGAAGCGTGTCGGCCCGGGCGGATAGCCTCGCTGAGTGGCAAACCGTGTCAACCACCCTGAGCAGCTCAAGGAGCTGCTGGGCATCCCGTTCACCCCGGAGCAGATGGCGTGCATCACCGCGCCGCCCGCTCCCGGGGTGATCGTGGCCGGGGCCGGCTCGGGGAAGACCACGGTGATGGCCGCGCGGGTGGTGTGGCTGGTCGGCACCGGGCAGGTCGCGCCGGACCAGGTGCTGGGGCTGACCTTCACCAACAAGGCGGCCGCGGAGCTGTCCGAGCGGGTGCGGCGGGCGCTGGCGCGGGCGGGCATCACCCCGGGCGAGGCGGACGGCCCGCCGGACCCGGCCCTGGACCCGGACCAGGTGCCGGGGGACCCGCAGATCTCGACGTACCACGCCTTCGCCGGGCAGTTGCTGAAGGACCACGGGATGCGGATCGGCCTGGAGCCGACCGCGCGGCTGCTCGCCGACGCGACCCGGTTCCAGCTGGCGGCGAAGGTGCTGCGGGCCGCGCCCGGCCCGTACCCGGCGCTGACCAAGGGGCTGCCCACGCTCGTCGGCGACCTGCTCGCGCTGTCCGGCGAGCTGTCGGAGCACCTGATGCCCGCCGAGCGGCTGCGTGCCCACGACGCGCGGCTCGCCGCGGAACTCGGCGAACTGGACCCGGGCACACGCGGCTACGCCTGGGTGAAGGAGGTGGCGCACGCCACCGCCGCCCGCCGTGACCTGGCCGAACTGGCCGCCGCCTACCGGCAGGAGAAGAAGGGCCGCGACCTGCTGGACTTCGGCGACCAGATCGCGCTGTCGGCCGAGCTGGCGCAGGGCCGCCCGGAGGTCGGCGCGCTGCTGCGCGACCAGTACCGGGTGGTGCTGCTGGACGAGTACCAGGACACGTCGGTGGCGCAGCGGCTGCTGCTCGCCGGGCTGTTCGGCGGCGGCACCGGACACCCGGTGACCGCGGTCGGCGACCCCTGCCAGGCGATCTACGGCTGGCGCGGCGCGTCCGTGGCGAACCTCGACGACTTCCCCCGGCACTTCCCGTACGCGGACGGGCGGCCCGCCGACCGTTACGCGCTCAGCGAGAACCGCCGCTCGGGCGGCCGGCTGCTGGACCTCGCCAACACCCTCGCGGTCGAACTGCGGGCACGGCACGAAGGCGTGGAGGCGCTGCGTCCGGCCCCCGGCGCCGAGCACGACGGCGTCGTACGCTGCGCGCTGCTGCCGACGCAGGCCGAGGAGATGGAGTGGCTCGCCGACTCCGTCGCCCACCTGGTGCGCACCGGCACCTCGCCCGGCGAGATCGCGGTGCTGTGCCGTACGGCCGCGCACTTCGCCGACATTCACGCGGCGCTGGTGGCACGGGACGTGCCGGTCGAGGTGGTCGGGCTGTCGGGGCTGCTGCACCTGCCGGAGGTGGCCGACCTCGTCGCCACGTGCGAGGTGCTGCACGACCCGACCGCGAACGCGGCGCTGGTGCGGCTGCTGACCGGCCCGCGCTGGCGGATCGGCCCGCGCGACCTGGCGCTGCTCGGCCGCCGTGCCCGGTTGCTGGTGCGGTACGGTCCCGGGCCCGGCGCCGGTGCGGACGACGAGGGGCCGGACCGGCTCGCGGCGGCCGTGGAAGGCGTCGACCCGGCCGAGGTGGTGTCGTTGGCCGATGCGCTGGAGACGTTCCTCGACGCCGAACCCGGTGACGAGCTGCCGTTCTCCGCCGCGGCGCGGGTGCGGTTCGCGCGGCTGGCCGCCGAGATAAGGGAGTTGCGCCGGGCACTGGCCGACCCGCTGATGGACGTGCTGCACCGGGTGCTGGCCGTCACCGGCCTGGAAGTGGAGCTGGCCGCCTCCCCGCACGCGCTGGCCGCCCGCCGCCAGGAGACCCTGAACGCGTTCCTCGACGTGGCCGCGTCCTTCGCCGCGCTGGACGGGGAGGCGACCTTGCTGGCCTTCCTCGGGTTCCTGCACACCGCGGCGCAATACGAGAAGGGGCTCGACAGTTCGCTGCCCGGCGGCGACGACACGGTGAAGGTGCTCACCGCCCACAAGGCCAAGGGCCTGGAGTGGGACGTGGTCGTCGTGCCCGGGCTGGTCGCCAAGGGCTTTCCCAGCGAACGCGGCCGGGAGCTGTGGCCGGTCAACGCGAAGGTACTGCCGCACGGTCTGCGCGGTGACGCCGCCACCCTCCCCGACGTCGAGTCGTGGACCCGGGCCGGACTCGACGACTTCCGCGCCGCGATGAAGGAGCACCAGCGCGTCGAGGAACTGCGGCTCGGCTACGTCACTTTCACCCGGCCGCGCTCCCTCCTGCTCGGCTCCGGGCACTGGTGGGGGCCGACCCAGTCCAAGCCGTTCGGGCCGTCCGCGTTCCTCGACGCCCTGCGCGCGCACTGCGAGGCCGGACACGGCGAGATCGAGGTCTGGGCCGACCCCCCGGCCGAGGACGCCGACAACCCGGCCCTCGCCTCCGCCACCGAACCCCCCTGGCCGCTGCCCCTCGAC
>NZ_JACEGK010000678.1:0-3542 GCF_056859195.1 Streptomyces sp. NH27 | reverse complement strand
CTCCACCCCGACCCCCACCGACAACAGCGCGTCAGCGACAATCTCGGCCCCCTCCTCATGCCAGTTCACTGACGCGTGATCCGGCAGCACCGACCAGGATCGTACGAGCGCGGCCCGCCGCTCAGGGTCCGGCTCGGTCCACTCACCGGTGGTGACACCGATCGGAATGCCCGGCGCGGACGCCCGCACCGCCGCGACCGCGGCGTCCACACTCACCGCCGCCATCGTGTCGGCGCCCTGGTCGTCCTTGGGGTGGATATGGATCGAGCGGGCGCCGAGGAAGACGGCCTCGGCGGCCGCGTCGCCGAGCTGCTGGGGCGTCACCGGCAGCCACTCGCACGCGGATCGGTCTCTGGTGCCGTTCAGGCATACCTGGAGCATGGCGTGATCATCCCAGCCGGGACCGCGGTCCCCGATCAGCCGAGGCCGTCCGGCGTCGCCGTGTCTCCCCTCGACCGGTGTGGCCACCCTCCCGTCTCGCTCCTCGGGCCGACCCGCGCCGCGCGCGGCCGGCTTCCCGCCGCCCGGGTACTACACCACGGGCCCGTAGGGGGTGACGCGCGCGTGGTCGTAGATCGCGCGAAGCTCGGGCCGGCGGACCGCCGTCGCCGTATGGCGTGCCCGCTCAGTCGCCCAGCCGGTCGATCTGCCGGATCTTGTTGGTGACGTCGAGCGCCGCGACCTTGTAACTCTCGGCCAGCGTCGGGTAGTTGAAGACGGCGTCCACCAAGTAGTCGACGGTGCCGCCGCAGCCCATCACCGCGCTGCCGATGTGGATCAGCTCGGTCGCGCCGGTGCCGAAGCAGTGCACGCCCAGGAGTTTGCGGTCCGTGGGGGAGACCAGCAGCTTCAGCATGCCGTGTGCGTCGCCGATGATCTGGCCGCGGGCCAACTCGCGGTAGCGGGACACCCCGACCTCGAACGGGATGGCTGCGTCGGTGAGTTGGTCCTCGGTGCGGCCGATGAAGCTGATCTCGGGAATGGTGTAGATGCCGATCGGTTGGAGGTCGGGCATGCCGTGCACCGGCTCGTCGAAGGCGTGGTAGGCCGCGGTGCGGCCCTGCTCCATCGACGTCGCGGCGAGCGCCGGGAAGCCGATCACGTCGCCGACGGCGTAGATGTGCGGCACCGCGGTGCGGTAGTGCTCGTCCACCGCGATCCGGCCGCGCTTGTCCGCGCTCAACCCGGCCCGCTCCAGGCAGAGTTCCTCGGTGAGGCCCTGCCGCCCGGCGGAGTACATCACCGCGTCCGCGGCGATCTTCTTGCCGCTGGCGAGCACCGTGAGGGTGCCGCGTTCGTGCCGCTCCACGGCCGCGACGGTCTCGCCGAAGCGGAAGGTCACCGCGAGGTCCCGCAGGTGGTACTTGAGCGCCTCGACCACCTCGCCGTCGCAGAAGTCCAGCATGCCGTCGCGCTGTTCGACCACCGTGACCTTGCTGCCGAGCGCGGCGAACATCGAGGCGTACTCCATGCCGATCACCCCGGCGCCCACGATCACCATCGAGCGCGGCACCTGGTCCATGCTCAATACGCTGTCGGAGTCCAGCACGGTGCGGTCGTCGAACTCCACGCTCGCCGGGCGGGCCGGGCGGGTGCCGGTGGCCACCACCACGAAGTCCGCGGTCACCGCCCGCTCTCGGCCGGCGGCGTCGGTGACGGCGACGGTGTGCTCGTCGAGGAAGCGGCCGGTGCCCGGCAGCAGCGGCACCTGGTTGCGGCTGAGCTGGCTGCGGATCACGTCGACCTCGCGGCCGACCACGTGCTCGGTCCTGGAGGTCAGGTCACCGATGGTGATGTCGTCCTTGAGCCGGTAGCTCTGCCCGTACATGTCCCGCTGGTTGAGGCCGGTGAGGTAGAGGACCGCCTCGCGCAGCGTCTTGGACGGGATGGTGCCGGTGTGCAGGGACACCCCGCCCAACGTCCCCGGGCGGTCCACGATCGCCGCCCGTCTGCCGAGGTTGGCCGCGGCGATCGCCGCTTTCTGCCCGCCGGGACCGGAACCGATGACCAGTATGTCGTAGTCGCGCACCCGCAGAGTCTGTCATCGCCGCCCACGGCACCGGAAGGCGTCGGAGACGGCGGTTCGGTGACGTTTCCGCCGCGCGCGCCGACGCCGGCCCGCGCGGTGCGCGGCCCGGGAGCCGTCGTACGGCGCGGGCGGCCCGGCGAACTCCTTGGTGCCGGTGCCGGTGCCGGTGCCGGTGCCGGTGACCGCCGCGCGTGGCCGACCGGTCGTACCGCCATGAATGCGCCGCCGGCGGGCACACGACCGGCACACGGAGCGTGGTCGGGCTGGAGGAGCAGTGGCGAGAAGCAGGGTCAGGGCCGAGCGGGAGGCCGGGCAGCCCGTGCGGTCGAAGCGGCCCTCGACGGCCGTACGGCGTGCGGAGCCGGCCAGGACCGCGGCCGGACCCGGACCTGGACCCCGACCCGGACTCGGACATGGTGGTGGCGGCCTGCGGCGCACCCGCGCCGTGTGGAGGGTCGGCGCCACCCTCGTCCGGGCCCTGGCCGCTTCGTGGGACAAGGACGTCACGGAGCGCGCCGCGGCCCTGACCTACTACGCGGTGCTCGCGCTCTTCCCCGCGCTGCTGATGACGGTGTCGCTGCTCGGCATGGCCGGCGGGCCCTCCGAGAGCAGCCTGGCCGCGGGCGTCACCGCGCTGCTGCCCGCCGAGTCGCGGCCCGTGGTGGCATCCGCGCTCCAGGACATGGCGCATGACCACCGCGCGACGCTGTCGCTGGCGATCGGAGGCGGCCTGGGCGCCATGTGGTCGGCGTCCAGCTACGCGGCGGTCTTCCGGCGGGCCCTGCACACCATGTACGGCTCCGGCGAGCGGCGGCCGGCCTGGCGTACCGGCCCGCGGGTGGTGCTGACCTCCCTCACGCTGCTGGTGCTGCTGGTGGCGAGCGCGGTCTGCCTGGTGGTCACCGGCGCGATCGCGCACCGCACCGGCTCGGTGCTGCACATGAGCGGGCCCGCACAGGCGGCGTGGCGCGGCATGCGCTGGCCGCTGCTGCTGGTGGTGGCCGCCGCACTGGTCCTGGTGCTCTTCCGTACCGGCCCGCGCGGTACCCGGACGCTGCGTGCGATGGCGCCCGGCGGCGCGCTCGCGGTGGGGCTGTGGCTGGCCGGCTCGGCAGGGTTCGCCGTCTACACCGCGCACATGGGGACGTACAACCGCCTCTACGGTCCGCTGGCCGGCACGGTGATCTTCCTGGTCTGGCTGTGGTTCTCCAACCTGGCGCTGATGATCGGTGCCCACTTCAACGTCGAGCACGCGCGGGCCAGGGCGGTCCGGGCCGCCGCCGCGAAGACGGGCGGGGCCGCCGGCACGGGCGGTACGGACGGTCCGGGTGGCAACGGGACGAGCACCGGGCCGGCCGGCGCGGTCGCCGACCCCGGGACCGCGGGCCGCCCGGCGGCGGCGCCGTAGCGGCCACCGACCGGTGAGCGTGTACGGTGCCGGGCCGCCCGGCAGCCATGCGTACGGCGCCGAGCCGAGCCGCGGCAACCGCCCCCCACGCGGCAACCGCCCGCC
>NZ_JACEGK010000677.1:0-3546 GCF_056859195.1 Streptomyces sp. NH27 | reverse complement strand
GTCCTGCACGGCAGCACTCTCCATCGGAAGTCGTTGAAGCGTTGCCTATTCTTTCAGTCGGCGGGGAACACGGGGCACGAAAATCCGGGGACCGAGATGTGAGGTCCGCTACGAGCGAGGGTGTACGCACGATGAGCGAGCACACGAACGGCACGCACCCGAACGGCGAGCACACGCGCAGGATCCGCTGGGGCATCCTGGCCACCGGCGGGATTGCCGCCAGTTTCACCGAGGCGCTGCTGTCGCTGCCGGATGACGCCGAGGTGGTCGCGGTCGGT
This sequence comes from Streptomyces sp. NH27, assembly GCF_056859195.1. Taxonomy (NCBI): domain Bacteria; kingdom Bacillati; phylum Actinomycetota; class Actinomycetes; order Kitasatosporales; family Streptomycetaceae; genus Streptomyces; species Streptomyces sp. NH27. The sequence continues at coordinate 3,268 of NZ_JACEGK010000677.1, read as the reverse complement.
TCGCGCAGCACCGAGGCCGCGCAGGCGTTCGCGGAGCGGTACGGCATCCCCCGCGCGTACGGCACCTGGGCCGAACTCGCCGCGGACGAGGAGGTGGACGTGGTGTACGTGGCCACGCCGCACTCCGCGCACCGCGCCGCCGCCGGGCTGTACCTGGAGGCCGGGAAGGCGGTGCTGTGCGAGAAGGCGTTCACCATCAACTCCCGTGAGGCGCGGGAGCTCGTCGGGCTGGCCCGCGAGCGCGACCTGTTCCTGATGGAAGCGATGTGGATGTACTGCAACCCGCTGATCCTGCACCTGCTGGCGCTGGTCCAGGAGGGTGTGATCGGTGAGGTGCGGCACATCAACGCGCAGTTCGGGTTCTACAACGACTTCCCGCCCGAACACCGGATGCGCGACCCCGAGTTGGGTGGGGGCGCGCTGCTCGATCTGGGCGTCTACCCGGTGTCGTTCGCGCAGCTCTTCCTCGGTGCGCCCGACACGGTCGAGGCGTGGGCGCAGCTCACGCCCGAGCGGGTGGACGCGGCGACCGGGATCGTGCTCGGCTGGAACGGCGGTGCCATCGCCACGTTGAGCTGCGGGTTCACCGCGGATATCGGGGCGCCGGCGGCGATTGCCGGGACCGGGGGGCGGATCGAGATTCCCGACGGGTTCTTCAACGCGGATCGGTTTACCGTGCATCGGCAGGGGGTCGAGCCGCAGACCGTGCGGCTCGCCGACATCAGCGATGACCATGACCGCGGGAGTATGCGGCACGAGGCCGCGGAGGTCATGCGGGCGCTTCGCGCCGGTGAGACCGAGTCACCCCTCGTCCCGCTCGACGGTTCCCTCTCGATCATGGGGACGCTGGACCGTATCCGCGAGCGCATCGACGTCCGCTATCCGGGGGTGGACTGACCCGCCCGGGTGGTGCGTTCTGTCGGCCCCGGGACCACCTGCCGGTGGGGGTTCTCGCGCAGTTCCCCGCGCCCCTGGATAGTGCCCCTTGCGGTCGTGCCTCCACCACCTGCCGGTTGTGGCTGAGCGCGCAGTTCTCCCCCAGAGCTTCGCCTGGGTGGGGGCACCCCCGGCGAAGCCAGGGGGAGTGCCCCCACGCGCCCCTGTCTATGGCCGCTCGCCGTCGAAGTCTGCGCGTCTCCTTGCGCCGAAGGCGCTGGGCTTGCACGGAAGGGGCCGTGCATGCCCAGGGGCGCGGGCGGCAACGCATCCTCAGCTGTCGCGGCGGGCCGCTTCCGTTGCCGAGGGCACCGCGAGGTCGAGGTCGAGGCGGACCGCGCGGGTGGTGAAGCCCTGGCGTTCGTAGAAGCGGCGGCCGGCCTCGTTGGCGGCGTAGGCGTTGACCTCGGCGCGGACGGCGTCGTGCTGCCGGGCCCAGCCGAGGAATTCGGCGGTGAGGCGGGTGCCGGTGCCGCCGCCGCGGTACTCGGGGGCGACGTAGAGTGCCCGGAGCGTCGCGCTGCGGATCGGGAGGACGCCGACCGGCTCGGCGAGTACGCCGATGAGGTAGCCGACGACGGCGCCGGCCCCGTCGTCGGCCACCAGCAGCAGGCACGACGGGTCCGCGAGGGTCGCCGCGAACGACTTCTTGCCGTCCCGCAGCGCCCACAGCGGCTCCACCCGCGGGTCGCGGACCGCGGCGTCCTCCGTCAGCAGCGCCACGCTGCACGTGACAATGCCCTCGATGTCCCCTGAAGTAGCGGTACGCACGTGTACGGAGTCGTTCATACCGCAGAGGCTACGGTGTCCCGTGCCGAGCGGCCGTACGGTGCGTACCGCGCGTCAGAGCGGTGAACGTCAGGCGACCGGCGGGGTGGGCCGGTTCGCCGTCACGCCGATCTGACCCTTGAGCATGCGGCCACCGTCACCGGTCAGCCGCAGGTAGTAGTCGGAGGAGCAGGCGGTGCCGTCCTCGTCGAGGGCCCACCGGCCGGACCCGGAGGGCACCATGGAGGCGTTCTCGGCGGTCTGGTTGCCCTCGCCGTACTCGTCGAACATCGAGATGTAGATGCCCTGCACCCCGGCCCGGCACATGTTGTAGAACTGCCGCCACATGAAGTCGCCGTGCGCGCGCTGCCGCGCCGAGACGTCGCCGGGCAGCACGCACGGCTGGTAGTCGACGCCGTTCGCGTTGCAGTCCGCCTGATCGGGCACCGTGTACGTCTTGTACGCGTTGTCCGAGTCACCCGCGTTGCCGATCGCGCCGACCATCCACGGCGAGATCATGTTGAGCGCGTGGTAGACGCCGGAGTACCCGGCACGCGAGCCGCCGGTGCCGGTGCGCCACTCACGTGGCACCCCGCCGATGACGTAACAGCCCTGTCCCTTGAACCAGTTGATGACATCCAGGCAGGCGTCGGCGCTGAACGGGTGGTTGTCGTCGTTGAAGCCGAAGCCCCAGATACACACCACCGGCCTGCCGTTCTGCTGGGCGTACGCCGAACTCGCGGTGTGCGCCTTCATCTTGTTCGTCCAGTCGTCCTTGATCTCCGACTGCATGTTCGTCCACCCGGAGACGTCGTACATGACGTAGAACTTCACGCCCTTGGACTCCGCGGAGTTGCGCACCTTCTGCGCCATCGCGTCCCGGGTCGGGCCATGACCGGCTTCGGGGGTCGACGCCGGGGCATATGCCCTGGCCGTACGCCCGACTCCCGCTCAGGCGGTCAGCGGCTGCTGCTCGCCCAGCAGCACCGACATCGCCGGGTGCCGGGTGACGTCCTCGTGGCTCATGTACAGCGGGGTCAGCTCGATGCCGGTGCCCGGCAGCAGGATCGGCGGCCGGATCGGCAGCGACCCGAACCGCTGCCACAGCGCCGAGCTGGAGTCGGAGGACGCCTCGCAGTACACCCCGAGTCCGTTCCGGTACAGGTGCAGCATCATGCAACCGGCCAGCCGTACGAAGGCGCCCGGGGTGGAGGTGCCGGGGCGCACCGCGGCGAGCGCGCCGTGGACGTGCGGTGGCAGGTCGGTCGGGTAGTGCGCGTCGAGCAGGTCGATGAGCTGCCGGCAGCGCTCGGCCGCGGGGCCGGTCGCCGCGGTGATCGCCGCCGTGAACGCCTGCTGGTCCGCCTCGGTGATGGGCTCGCGCTCGGAGGGCTCCCAGACCAGGACGGCGTCGCGCTCGGGCGACATCAGCGCGGTGCCCTCGTGGTCGAGCATGAAGCGCACCCAGGCGTGCATGAACCCGGTCACGTACTTCTCCCGCCGGGGCAGTTCGTGCGGGACCAGCCAGCCGATCACCGGGTCCTCGTTGAACGCGGCGGTGAGG